>CAIPBW010000568.1 GCA_903863395.1 uncultured beta proteobacterium | reverse complement strand
GTCCATGATCTTCTGGGCCAGATCGACATCGTGGTTGCGGA
This sequence comes from uncultured beta proteobacterium, assembly GCA_903863395.1. Taxonomy (GTDB): domain Bacteria; phylum Pseudomonadota; class Gammaproteobacteria; order Burkholderiales; family Burkholderiaceae_C; genus Allorhodoferax. Next base: position 3,233 of record CAIPBW010000568.1, on the reverse strand, counting down.
TCGACTCAATCACCGTGCTCTCGATCGCCGTACCCATGAAGTTGATGATTTCGGCGGCGGTCTTGACACCGCCCATCGACGACTTGCGCACCTTGTCACCGCCGGCGAGCACCTTGAACAGCACCTCGTTCAAATCCTTGAGCGCGGTGGGCTGGATGCCCTCCATGGTGGCCACACGCAGCATCACTTCGTTGCGCTGGCGCTCGGCCAGGTTCTTGAGCACGTCGGCCGCCTGGTCGTAGTCCAGGTGCACCAGGATCGCGGCCACAATTTGCGGATGCTCGTTGCGCAGCAGTTCGGCCACCGACAGCGGGTCCATCCACTTCAGGCTTTCGATGCCGGAGACATCGCCGCCCTGCAAGATCCGGTCAATCAGCAGCGCAGCCTTGTCGTCACCCAGCGCGCGCTTGAGCACCGAGCGCACATAGTCGCCCGAGTTGGACACCAGCAGGCTCTGCGACGCCGCTACGCCGGTAAATTTGCCCACCACGTCGTCCACGCGTTCGCGCGTGATCTGCGTGGTCTTGGCGATTGCCTCGCCGAGTTTTTGCACCTCTTTGGGTGACAAGTGCTTGAATACCTCCGACGCCTCTGCTTCTCCCAGAGACATCATCAGGATGGCAGCGCTTTCCAAACCGTCGTCCATGGCCATAGTTCATCTGCGCGGCGCTTAAGCCGGCACCTCGCCGTTCATCCAGGTCTTGATGATATTGGCCACGGCGGCGGGGTTGTCGCGCGTAAGCTTGCGCGCATCCTCCAGCCGTAGCTCCTCTGCGGTCACCTGAGCTGGCTCGGTACTCATGCCCAGTTGGGGCCGCTCGGGCTGGTCCGACTCAATTGCATTGAACTGGTTTTCACGCACTGGGGCTGCGCGGCGGGCAGTTACCTGGGCCGCCATCATGGCCTTGGCGGTGGGGCGAATCACGCCCATCAGCACCAGCGCCCCAAACAGCAAGGTACCCAGGGGCCAGGCAAAGCTGCGCACGGTATCGAGCACTTCGGCCTGACGCCACAGCGGCACGTCCACCATCGGCACCGATTCGTTGGCAAAGGCGGCATTCATCAGGTTGACCGAGTCGCCGCGGTCCTTGCTGAAGCCCACTGCCTCGCGCACCAGACCGGTCATCTTCTCCAGTTGCGCTTCGCTCAGCGGTGTGCTGCTGACCTTGCCCTTGTCGCTGGTAACCACCTGGTTGTTCACCACCACGGCGGCATTGATGCGCTTGACCACGCCGCTGGCACCCTTGACCACACGCACCGTCTTGTCCACCTCGTAGTTGACGATGGACTCGCGCTTGGACACGCCACCCGCGCCTGCCTGGCCGTTGCTGCTCAACACCTGGGCAGCGCCGTTGATCGGGGCTGTTGCCTGCGACGGAGGCTGGTTGGAGGTGGCACCGGGCACGCCAGCCGGAGGATTGGATGCCGAGCCGTTGGAGCTTTCCACCGTTTGCTGGCTCCGGATGGCACCGGCCTCGGCACTCTGGTTGGGCTTGTGCGACTCGGTGGTGGACTCGGTTTGCGAGAAATCAACCTCGGCGGTCACTTGCGCGCGCACGTTTTGCCGACCCACGATGGGCTCCAGAATTTCGAGGATGCGGCGGCTGTATTGCTGCTCAACCTGCTGCACGTACTGCAGTTGTTCGGCGTCCGCGCCGAGCGCGCCGCCAGAGCTTTCGCCGGTGGACAGCAGCTTGCCGGTGTCGTCGAGCACGCTCACGGCCCCCGTGGTCATTTCAGGCACGCTGGAAGCCACCAGATGCACGATGCCCGCCACCTGGGCGCGGTCCAGCGTGCGCCCCGGGTGCAGGCTCAGCAACACCGAAGCCGAGGGCTTTTGCTGTTCGCGGAAAAATCCGTTCTGGCTGGGCAGTGCCAGGTGAACGCGGGCGTTTTGCACCGAGGCCAAGGCCTGGATCGAGCGCGTCAGTTCGCCTTCGAGCCCGCGCTGGAACGTCAGGCGCTCCTGGAACTGGGTCATGCCAAAACGGTTGGCTTCCATCATTTCAAAGCCGTTGACAGCACCCTTGGGCAGGCCTTGCGAAGCCAGCTTGAGGCGCGCGTCATGCACCCGGTCGGCGGGCACCAGAATCGCGCCGCCGCCTTCGGTGTACTTGTAGGGCACGTTCATGGTGCTGAGCTGGGCAATCACTGCGCCGCCGTCCTTGTCGGCCAGATTGGAGTAGAGCACGCGCCATTCGGCCTGGCGTCCCATTACCAGACCGCCAATGCCAATGGCGACAAACAGAACGACGCCCAGAACCAGTTTCAAGCGCTGGCCCTGGTCTAGCGCGGCAAAGCGCTGGCCCATGGTGGGGTTCAGTGGAACGGTGGCAACTGCAGACATCTTGTTTTCCAATGCAATGTGGCGCGGGTCGGATCTCGGATGGCTCTGATTATTCGACCTGCCTCCAAAAACATGAGGGGAATAAGCGCCCGGATTACCCGCTATTTCAAAACACTGGCGCCCCAGTGGCTAGATACGATTGCTCCACCCTGCTTAAACAAGGTTGAACACCATGTCGCTCAAACTCAGTCCGCTATCCATGCCCACTTCGGTACGTCCCGGCGCGGGTGTACGCCCAGGCGCGTCTGCAGGGCTGCAAGGTGTGGGTGGGGGGTTCGCCAGTGCGCTCAACGGCGCGCTGGGGTCGGTCAGTGGCGCGCAAAACGAGGCCACCCGGCTGCAGCAGGAAGTGCAGATGGAAAACCCCAAGGTCAGCCTGGAAGAAACCATGGTCGCCATTCAGAAGGCGCAAATCGGCTTTCAGGCCACGCTGCACGTGCGCAACCGCATGGTGCAAGCCTATACCGACATCATGAACATGCAGGTCTAAGACCTGCCTGGCGAGGTCACGCCGCATCCTCGTCATCGCCAGGCCATCCAATTCCCGTCATCGCGAGGCCGTCAGGCCGTGGCGATCCATGACCTCCTGCCTGCATGGATTGCCACGTCGCTACGCTCCTCGCAATGACGACCTTTGGTCATCACGAGTAACTATTCCGTCATTGCGAACAAAGTGAAGCAATCCATGACTTCATGCATGCATGGATTGCCACGTCGCTTCTGGCAGCAACCCAAGCGCGTATCTTGCTCAGTGCAGCGTCATGGCGGGCTGCATGGTGCGCTCAAAGTGCGTCAGCCAGGGCTCTGCCAGGTAGCGGATCTGGGCGTCGTTCATCAGAATGCGCTGCATGATGCGCGTTTTCTCGCTGCGCTGCTCAGGCTCAAG
>CAIPBW010000567.1 GCA_903863395.1 uncultured beta proteobacterium | reverse complement strand
TCTTCCACCGTAACATTGCTTTCGTCGGCAAAGCCTGACAGGGTGATCTCTGCCTTGATGGGTGCGCCGTTTTGCACACGCGAGTCAGTCAGGGTGAAGACCTTGCCCGGGTTAGTTGCGTCTGCCGTAGTGGATGTGAAGTTAAAGGTTGTTTCGTCGCCAAACTTGCGGGCTAGATACTTGGTTGCCTCGGCCGCCAGCGTGGCGCCGGTCAGGGTGGTGGAGGAATCCTTCAGATAGCTCAGATCAACCTTGACGGGCGATGTGGATCCATCCACATTGACGGTAAAAAGATTGCTGAGGTCGATCGGCGTGGGCAGACTCTGCAGACCGGAAAATTTGTTGGTCCCGCCCGTCAGATCGACGGTGGACGCCACGCCTGTGATGCCCGCTGGCGTGGAGGTGCGCTTGTCGGTGAGTTCATCCAGCGAGATCAACTGTGTCTTGGCCGTCGTCAACTCGTCCTTCACGTCTTTATAGGACTTGATTTGACCGTACTGGTTGACGTATTGCAGATCGCCGTTGATGTCGGTGGACTGGGCCAGCGCAGCAGACACCTGGTCTTCACCCACATACACATAGGTTTGCCATTTGTTGAACGGGCTGTTCTGGTTGGCGTTTTGGGTCTTGACGTAGTAGATGGTGGCCAGGTAACCGTTGCCGCCGTTGTCGTACACCGTAAAGGCGGTAGATTTGTTGTAGCTCGCCGGGTTGGTGCGGCTAAACGTATCGGTAATCACACTGGCGTCGGCCGGAAAGTTCAGGCCCAGCGAGACCAGGGAAGTCTGCTTGGCATCACCCGAAGTCTTTTGCGGAATGGTCAGCACCACACGTTCATTGATATTGGCGCTACCGGTACTGTCCACCGTGGCCGCCATCAAACGCTGACCCGCCGAGTTGACCACGTTGAACTGCTCGTTAAGCATGAACGAGCCGTTGCGGGTAAACACTTCCTGCAAGCCGTCGGCCGAGCGCAGCGGGAAGAAGCCGTCGCCGGTGATGGCCAGATCGAGCGCGTTGGTCGAAAACGAAATATTGCCCTGGCCAAACTCCTGGCTCACCTGCTTGAGCGCAACGCCCTGACCCACCGTACTGGAGGCTTTTTGCAGTGGCGAGGTGGCGAAGATGTCGCCAAAGTCGGCGCGTGAGCGCTTGAAACCGGTGGTGCCCACGTTGGCAATGTTGTTACTGGTCACGCCCAGCATGGCGGTGGCGGCGTTCAGTCCGGTCAGGGAGGTATAGAAAGACATGGTTCAGGGCTCCTGGGGTAAGTGATCGGTAATCGGTTATGTGGGTTTAGTAGCCAATGCGCTGCACATCGGCGAGCTTGAGGGTCTTGCCGCCTTGCACTTGCAGCAGCATGCTTTTATCGGTGTCCTGGCTGACGCTGGTGACATAGGCCATGGTGCTGACTGCCGGGGTAGTGGTCTTGCCCTGGCTCACCACCGTGGCTTTGAATTTGTAAGTACCGTTGGCTGAAGCATTGCCGGCGTTGTCCAGGCCGTCCCACGACCAGGTCATGTCGCCAACGGTCTGTGGGCCCAGAATCTGGCTGCGCACCAAGGAGCCCTTGGAGTCATAGACATCAAACTTCACGCCATCGGCACCGGCCGGCAGATTGACCACGCCTTCTACAGGCACGCCACCCACCAGATTGGCCGGGCCATCCGGCACCGAAACGGTCTTGCCAATCAGGTTGGCGCTGCTCATCATGCGTTCGCCCGACATGCTGGTAACAAAATCGGTAAGCGTCTGCGACATGTTGGTCGTGGCTTCCAGTTGCGAGAACTGCGCGAGCTGCGCTACAAAAGCCTCGTTCTTGACCGGGTCGAGCGGATCCTGGTTTTTGAGCTGCGTGGTGAACAGGGTCAAAAAGTCTTTTTGGCCCATACCCGAGGCTGTGCCACTCTTGGCCGTCAAGGCCGCCTCGGCCGCGCTCGCAGTCGTCTTGATGCTTGTAGGCACTGCCGACGCCCAGGCCGAATTGGTGCTGGTGCTGGCGCTTGTGTTGAGCAAATTCAAGTTGGTCATAAAGATTCCTTCTCAAGCCTCTAGGCTTTGATGATGTCGAGCGTGCGCATCATCAGTTGGCGTGCCGTGTTGATAACCTCGACGTTGTTCTGGTACGAGCGCGCTGCAGCCATCATTTCGACCATTTCGGTCATTTCGTTGACGTTGGACAGGTACACATAGCCGTCCTTGTCAGCGGCCGGGTTGCCGGGGTCAGACATGCGCGCAACGGGTGCCGGGTCGTCTACCAGGGACTCGATCCTGACGCCGCCCTTGTTGTCTGCCTTCTGTGCGCCCATCTGGGCTTCCATAATGGTTTTGAACACCACGCGCTTGCCGCGAAAAGCGGTGTCGGTGCTGCTTGAGACCGAGCCCGCGTTGGCCAGGTTGGATGCAGTGGCATTCATGCGGGTGGTTTGCGCGTTGAGCGCAGAACCTGCAATGCCAAAAATATTGTCAAGTGGCATATTAATCTCCGCGCAAGGCTTTACGAATACCGCTGATGCGGTTTTCAAGAATGCTCATGGTGGCCTGGTAGTCGGCTGCGGACTGCCCGTACTTGGCTTGCTCCACGGCCAGTTCCACCGTGTTGCCGTCAAACGCCACGTTGAATGGCACCCGGTACTGCAGGCCGTTGCCGTGCGCGTTTTGATCGGTGGGCAGGTGGGTGTCATGGGTGGTTTGCAAAGCCGATTCCTGCGCGTTGGCAAGCACCTTCTTGAAGTCAATGTCCTGCGCTTTGAAGTGCGGCGTGTCGGCATTGGCGATATTGCGGGCCAGCACTTCCATGCGTTGGCTGCGCAAACCCAGTGCCTGCTCGTGCACTCCAAAAGTCTGGTCAATCATGTTCATGTTTTCAACCTCATTGCGTTTGCGCCCATGCCGGTTTGTCGACACCCGGCTCACCACACGGGAGCCTCGTAGCCGTTACCGCAAATTGCGTGCCACGCTGCTTTTGCCGTTTTGAACGCTGCGCAGGCCGTGTTGCAACAGTATTTTTTGCGAAAGCGGCAAAGTCTTGCCGCTAGAGCCGTGGCAGGCTTTCATCAGGACTGACAGGTTTTTGACAGGATCAGCTCGCGCCATTGCCGTTGTCGGTGCTGCGCAGCGCCTGCTGGCGTGGCGATGGTGGTGCC
>CAIPBW010000566.1 GCA_903863395.1 uncultured beta proteobacterium | reverse complement strand
GAGGCCGTCACTGCGCGCCAAAGCGTGTAGCAACTCTGCCCGCACGCTGGGGGAATAAGGGGTAAACCGCCCCGCTTATCGGCCTTTAGTTTTGGGGTCGGCTCGCGACAATGGTGAGAACTCAAAAGTCTCACCACCATGGAATCTGGCAGCCAAGATCGCAATTTACCGGCCTCCGAGCGCAAGCTCAAGAAGGCGCGCGACGACGGCCAGGTTTCGCGCTCCGAAGACCTCTCTCACATTGCCGTCCTGGGCGCAGGCGCGCTCAGCGTGCTGATCCTGGCACCGATCCTGTTTGAGCGCTTGCAACAAGTCTTGAGCCAGCAGTTGTCGTTCAACGCGACCGTCGTGATGCAGCCTGCCTACATGCTCTCGCGCTTGTCCGACGCCGTGGCCATTGGTCTTGCCGGTTGCGCCGCCTTTGCCGCCATCATCAGCGGCGCGGCCATTGCCGCTGCGGTGGCCTCGGGCGGTTGGGTGCAAAGCTTCAAGCCACTCGCGCCCGACTTCAGCCGCATCAACCCGCTGTCGGGCTTTGGCAACCTGTTTACCAAGAAGAAGCTGCTTTCGGTGCTCAAGATGAGCGTGATGACGGCAATCCTGTTTTCCATTGCCGCCTCGTTTCTCAACTCTGGCTGGCAAAGCATGGCTGCGCTGATGCTGCAACCCTCGGGCGCTGCCATCCGGCACCTGACCGACTGGCTCACCAGCGGCATGGGCTTGCTGCTGTTGGTGGTGCTGCTGGCCGCGCTGATCGACGTGCCACTGCAGAAATTCCTGCACATGGGCGAAATGAAGATGTCGCACCAGGAAGTCAAGGAAGAAGGCAAGTCCTCCGACGGCAACCCCCAAATCAAGCAGCGCATTCGGCAAAAACAACGCGAACTGGCCAACCGCAGCAGCATCAACGCCGTACCCAAGGCCGACTTTGTGGTGATGAACCCAACCCACTTTGCCGTGGCCGTGCGCTACGACGAAAAGACCATGAACGCGCCGCAGGTCATCTCCAAGGGTGCCGATCTGCTGGCCATGAAGATCCGCGACGTAGCCAAGCACCACGCCATTCCGGTGCTGCAGTCGCCGATGCTGGCGCGCGCCCTGTACGCCCACGCCGAACTCGACCGCGACATTCCCGCCAGCCTGTTCACCGCCGTTGCCCAGGTGGTGGCCTATGTGTACCGGTTGCGCGCCGCCCTGCGTGGCGACGGACCCATGCCCGGCGACGTGCCGCAACCCTTTGTCCCGCCTGAACTCGATCCCTTGTCCAAGACCATCGCCGCCACACCCGTATGAACACCCCATTGAAGTCCCTGCAGCAGTGGTACCAAGGCAACTCCAGCGTGGTGCAAGGCGCTGCCGCCCCGATGCTCGTCGTCGCCATTCTGGCCATGATGGTGCTGCCGCTGCCGCCGCTGCTGCTCGACGCGTTTTTCACGCTCAACATCGCCGTGGCCCTGATGGTCATGATGGTGGCAGCCTACATGATCCGCCCGCTCGACTTTGCCGCCTTCCCCTCGGTGCTGCTGCTCACCACGCTGATGCGCCTGTCGCTCAACGTGGCTTCCACCCGGGTGGTGCTGCTCGAAGGCCACACCGGTGCCGGTGCCGCCGGTGCCGTGATCGAGGCCTTTGGCCATTTCCTGATCGGCGGCAACTTTGCCGTCGGCCTGATCGTGTTTGCGATTCTGGTGGTGATCAACTTCGTGGTGGTGACCAAGGGCTCCGAGCGCATTGCCGAGGTGTCGGCGCGCTTTACCCTGGACGCTATGCCGGGCAAGCAGATGGCGGTGGACGCCGACCTCAATGCCGGGCTGATTGACGAGAAGGAAGCCAAGCGCCGCCGCGCCGAAGTGGGCGAAGAAGCCGAGTTCTTTGGCTCCATGGACGGCGCCTCCAAGTTTGTGCGCGGCGACGCCGTGGCCGGCATTTTGATTTTGCTGATCAATATCTTTGGCGGCTTTGCCATTGGCATCCTGCAGCACGACCTCACTGCCACGCAAGCGGCCAACACCTACATCCTGCTGGCTGTGGGTGATGCGCTGGTGGCGCAGATTCCGGGCCTGCTGATCTCGGTGGCCGCGGCGATGGTGGTCTCGCGCGTGGGCAAAGAGAAGGACATCGGCAAGCAGATCATCGGCCAGATGTTTGTCTCGCCGCGCGTGCTGGGCATTACGGCGGCCATCATGTTTATCCTGGGCGTCATCCCGAACATGCCGCACTTCGTGTTCCTCACGATTGCCGCGATTCTGGCCTACGGTGCCTGGCTGCTGGCCAACAAGCCCGCACCGATCGACCCCCAGTCGATTGTGGCCGCGCCTTCATCCGACAGCGAAGCTTCGTGGGACGACCTGCAACCGGTGGACCAGCTTGGCCTGGAACTGGGCTACCGCCTGATCTCGCTGGTGGACAAGACGCGCCAGGGCGACCTGCTCACCCGTATCAAGGGCGTGCGCCGCAAATTTGCCCAGGAAGTGGGCTTTTTGCCCCCGGCCGTGCACGTGCGCGACAACCTTGAGCTCAAGCCCAGCGGCTACCGCATCACGCTGCGCGGCGTGATCGTGGGCGAGGGCGAAGCCTTTCCGGGAATGTTTTTGGCCATCAACCCCGGCGGCATCAGCACGCCGCTGATCGGCACTGCCACCACCGACCCGGCCTTTGGCCTGCCAGCGCACTGGATCGACGAACGCCAGAAGGAAGCGGCGCAAATGGCCGGTTTTACCGTGGTTGATTCGGAGACTGTGATGGCCACGCATTTGTCACACTTGATGCAAGTCCAGGCCTCCAAATTACTCAGCCGGACAGAGACCCAACAACTGGTGGAACACGTGGCCAAACTGGCACCCAAACTGATCGAAGAAGTCGTCCCGAAAATGGTTTCCATCGCTGTCTTCCAGAAAGTGCTCCAACTGCTGTTGGACGAGTCGGTGCACATCCGCGACATCCGCACCATCATCGAGTCGATTGCCGAGCACGCCACCTCCACTACCGATCCGGCCGAGCTGGCGCGGCGCATCCGCGTAGCCCTGTCCCCGGCCATCGTGCAGCAGATCTACGGCCCTACCCGCGAACTCAGCGTGATTGCCATCGACCCCGGCCTGGAGCGCCTGCTGGTGCAAGCCCTGGGCAACGCAGCCGGCCCGGCACTCGACCCGGGTGTGGCCGACATGCTGACACGCAGCGCCGCCGAAACCGCCCTGCGCCAGGAAGAAGTGGGCGTACCGGCCTGCCTGCTGGTGCCCGACGCGATCCGCTCGTCGATCTCGCGCCTGGTGCGCCGCGTGGCACCGCGCCTGCAAGTGCTCTCGCACAGCGAAATTCCAGAAACCCACACCATCCGTATCGGCCCCATCCTTAGAGGCGCAACACCATGAACATCCAACGCTTTACTGCAGCCACCTCGCGCGAAGCGCTTGCCAAAGCACGCATGACGTTCGGCGACAGCACCCTGATTCTGTCCAACCGCCCGACCGAAAACGGCGTCGAAGTGGTGGCCACGGCCGAAGAGACCCTGGATGCACTCAACCACCAGGACGCCGAGCCGCGCCAAAAGAGCGCTGCCGTACCTGCGCGCGCAGCCCAGCCGAGCTTCAAGGAAGAAGTCACCAAGGTCGAAGACGACGCGGCCCAGTTGGCCATGAGCACCCTGTCGTTTCAGGACTATGTGCGTGAGCGCATGCTGCGCCGCCGCCACGAAGCCACAGCCGGCCAGGAATCCAACACCCCGGCAGCACGCGCGGCCACGCCCCAGCGCGCAAGCGCCGAGCGCGCTGCACCCGCACCTGCACCCGAGCGCCAGGCTGCCCCGAGCCCGCAGCGCAAGGCACCGGCCACAAGCGAGCCGATGTCCCAGGGCATCGCCAACGAACTGCACGCCATGAAGGAGCTGATCGAGGAGCGCTTCAACACGCTCAACTGGCTCGGCCAGGCGCGTCAGAACCCGATCCAGTCGAACCTGATGCTCAAGCTCATCCGGGCCGGCTATTCGCCCACCCTGGCGCGCACGATTCTGGAGCGCCTGCCGCAGGACATGGACGCATCGGAGTCGGTGCGCTGGATCATGGACGTGCTGGCACGCAACCTCAAGACCGACAGCCAGCAAAGCGCCCTGCATACCGAAGGCGGCACCTTCGCCCTGGTTGGTGCCACCGGCGTGGGCAAAACCACCACCGCCGCCAAGCTCGCCGGCCTGTGCGCACGCGAGTACGGAGCCGCCAGCGTCGGCCTGATCACGCTGGACAGCTACCGCGTCGGTGCCCACGAACAACTCAGAACCTACGGCAAGATGCTTGGCGTGGTAGCCCATCTGGCGCACGACCGCGCCGCGCTGCAGGACCTGCTCGGATTGCTGTCGAACAAGAAGATGGTGCTGATTGACACCACCGGCCTGGCCCCGCGTGACCCGCGCAAGCGCGAGATGATGGACCTGCTCGACCTGCCCGAAATCAAGCGCCTGCTGGTGCTCAACGCGGGCGGCCACGGCGACACGCTCGAAGACGTGGTGCAAGGCTTCAAGCAGGCCGGCACGCAGCAAGTGATCTTTTCCAAGACCGACGAAGCGGTCAAGCTCGGCCCGGCGATTGACGCCGCCATCCGCCACCGCCTGGTGCTGCGCGGCATCACCACCGGCCAGCGCGTGCCCGAAGATTGGGAAGCGGCGGATGCTACCCGCCTGATCCAGACCTCAATGCGCACCCTGGGCAGTTCGGCCTACGACCCCAAGATCAGCGACCTGGGCTTTTTGTTCAGCCAATCGAGCGCGCCCAGCGCCGCGCGGGGACACTTTGATGCTTGAGAGCGCGATCAACCAGGCCTCCGGTCTGGCGGGCATGGCCTCACCCAGCGCGCCGCGCATGATGGCCATGGTCAGCCACGGCGACACGCACAGCGAGCTGCCGATGCTCTGGCGCCTGTGCTGGGCGTTGACCGAGTTTGGTTATGCGCTCACGGTGCTCGACGCCACCACGCAAGAATCCGCCGCCAACCCGGGGCTGGAGCAATTGCTTGACAACGCCTTCTGGCGCGCCCCCGTCGCCGAGGATGGCCCGGCGTGGAACGTCATCCCTGCGGCCTGCGGGGTGCAAGCCCTGTGCCAGGAACCGGGCGCGCGCGCCCACAAGCTCGCACACCTGGGCCAGTTGTTTGCGCACGAAAGCGTGGTCATTCTTTACGGCAAATCCGAGTGGCTGGTGCCGCTGATGGCCGACACCGGAACCGAGCCGCTGCTGGCGCTGTCGCGCTCCAAGACATCGCTGCTGAGCAGCTACGTGGCGCTCAAGCGCTTGCTGCTGCAAGGCAGACTCGAGCCCAATGTCGTAAACTGGGCCCGCACCAGCGCCGACGCCAATGATGCCGCCACGGCCAGCCTGACCAAGTGCGCCAAGGATTTCTTGAGTTACGACGTGAACGCCCTGCACATTGCCAGCCCTACGGAGGACGACCCCACCAGTGGTGCCATCCAACGCCTGGCGCTGCGTCTGATGGAGCGCGCCATTCCCCTGCACACCCCCAACGTTGCCATGCCGCTGTCGCGCCCGAGCGCGCGCCTGGCCAGCGCCCTTGCCATGGCGGGAGCGCATTGATGTACACCGCCAAGGGTCAGCTCGACCGCGACGCCCTGATCCGGCAATACCAGCCCTTGGTGCGGCGTCTGGCGCACCACATGATGGCCAAGTTGCCGCACAGCGTCGAAGTGGATGACCTGATTCAGGTTGGGCTGATCGGCCTGACCGACGCACTCTCGCGCTTTGAAGCCACGCAGGGCGTGCAGTTCGAGACCTTTGCCACCCAGCGTATCCGCGGTGCCATGCTCGACGAGTTGCGCGACACCGACTGGATGTCACGCAGCTCGCGCAAAGGCCAAAAAGACATTGAAATTGCCATGCGCCGCCTGGAGCACACGCTCGGGCGCACCCCGCTGGAATCCGAAATTGCCCGCGAGATGGGCCTGAGCCTGGCCGACTACCAGGCGCTCTTGGGCAAGGTGCGCGGCACGCAACTGGTGTACCTGGAAGACATGCACGGCAACAACGAGGACGAGGACAACTACCTCGACCGCCATGTGGCCGACAGCGAAGCCGACCCGCTCAACCTGCTGCGCGACCAGCGCCTGCGCAGCGCACTGGTCAGCGCTATCAAGACGCTGCCCGAGCGCGAACAGTTCATCATGAGCATGTACTACGAGCAGGACATGAACCTCAAGGAAATTGCCGCCGTGCTCGACGTCACCGAGTCGCGCGTCTGCCAACTCCACAGCCAGTCCATTGCCCGCCTGCGCGCCAAGATGCGCGCGCACTAAGCGCTTGCCATCCTTGTTGGATCTTGCCTGCAAGCGATCGGTAGCAGACTGGAGGTCGTCCAACTGCCGGATTCAGTTTTATGCGCTGACGGTCTTGAACTCGCCCGACTGTCTCGCCACATTGCCGTAGGTGGCGCGTCCGGCGTAGGTCGATTTGGGTGGTGTGGGCACCAGGGTTTCCAGGGCGCGGTTGACGTAGGCGCTGCGGCGCAGCAGGTTTTCGCGCAGCATCGGCAACTTTGCAGCCAGGGCCTTGAGGCGCGCGGCGCGCCGGGGTTGCAGCACGCCCGCGCGCGGCAGGGTGTCCACCAGTTGGCGCAGTTCCACGGCAAGTTGCTGCAAGCGCTCGGCGCTGGCTTGCAAGCTTTGCACCGAGCCGTCGCGCAGTGCGACGCTCAGGGCGGTGAACTGTTGTTCGATCCGATCGAGTTGTTGGTCTACCAATGGGAGTGACATATCAGAGCCTTTGCACTAGTGCGCAGGCCCGGTGCCAACTTAACGGGTGGTACCCTGGAGCATTTCCTGCGCGTTGGAGAGAAGCTTGTCGGCAATGGCTTCGTGGTTGACCACAAAGGTGCCGTTCTGGATGGCCGCACGCATGGTGGCGACTTTTTTCGCATCCACTTCGGCGGCTTGTCCACGGCTGGCCTTGTCCAGGCCGCGCGCCAGATTGGAGACGGTAACCGCCACACCCGCAGGCTGCGCGCTGCGCTGTGCCGACGTGTTGGCCGTGGCCGCCGCAGAGCTTGGCTGGCCCGTTTTCGGGGTCACGGGTGCCGTGCTGGGTGAGCTCGGAATGTCGGGAGTACCAATTTTCATTGCAGTCATTGCCTTCTCCAAAACCACCATGATTGTGGCCTCGTACGGATGTTATCGGTAAGTTCATAGCCGACTTAAGGAGTATTTTGGGGCCTTGAGGCACTGTTACATATCAATTTGCACTGTGCGTGTATCCAGTACCGTTCCCGCTGTGATGCGGCCATTGTCCATTCGCACCCGCGCCACCTGCCCAATCACACCGGCGGAAAGCGCCTGTGCGTCGGACGAAATCTGAAATCCCATGCCCTGCGCCACCACTCGCACCTGGGCCCCGGCCTGAAATACCTGGGCCGGCTTGACCATGCCCTGGCGCAGCGTTTGCCCGGTGGTGAGCAAGCGCGTGGCAATCTGTCCCTGCCACTGGGTGCTGTCGGCCAGCACGGCAGCGTTTTCCTCGGCCCAGTTGACTTCGGACTCAACCAGGTCATCGCGCGTAAGCACCGCACCGGCGGGCACATGGCGCTTGATGACCCAGGCTTTGCCGTAGGCGTTGACGGTCACCGGCAGCGAAACATTCCAGCGGCTCATGCCGTCCACACAGCGCAGACTGACGCGGGTACGGCCCCAAAGCCGGGTGCCGGGTGGCAAATAGGGCTCAACATTGCCGCAGGCGGCCAACTTGAGGCGCGAATCGAGATTGCCCACCACCACTTCCATGCGCAGCGGCGAGGCTCCGCTGCCTTGGGCGGCCGCAACCGCACCGCGCAACCAGCCCTGCGCCAATTCCTGAAACTCGGAGTCGCTTTGGCCCTGCGCGCTGGCCGCAGTGCAGCCAAGGCCAAACACACCGCAGGCCAGCACCAACCGCAACAGCGCATGCCAAAAGCTGGAGACACCACGCCCCATCGTCATCGCAAGGCCACTACTCATCGTCATCGCGAGGCCGTCAGGCCGTGGCGATCCATGACTTTGGTATCCGTCATCGCGAGCGAAGCGCGGCGATCCATGGCTTCGCGGTGCATGGATTGCCGCGTCGCTTCGCTCCTCGCAATGACGGTGGGATGTTACGCAATGACAGAGAGAAGATTCGCCACGAAACGGATGAGACTCGGCATGACAAGTCGAACTGTCATGGCATCTGGAATTCTCAACGGGCATTGAATACATGGCGCATCTCCTGGGGTTCGGACCGAGGCGCAAAGGCTGCACATCCAGTTGCGAACGCCTGACAACTATAAGTAGCCACAGCGCCACCAAAGCACCGAAATGCCGTGTTTTACCCCCCGTATTCGGCTGCTAAAAAATTCAAGTGCTTCCCATAATTGCCGTACGTCGAATGCCCTGGCAGTGCCTTAGCAACCGATCCCATCCACTCCAAAGGTGACCCATGAATGCCAATATGACCAATGCGCTGGACTTCCACTCGAAGGCCCTGGTGCTGCGCGCCGAACGGCAACGCATCATCGCCAGCAACATTGCCAATGCCGACACCCCGGGTTACGCCGGTCGCGACATCAACTTCAAGGAAGCCATGAGCGCGGCCATGGACAGCAATTCACTCTCCCTTGGGCTCAACCCGTCCAGGTCGGGCAGCGCCGAGGGCACCACCAATAGCCGCCACATTGCCATGCAGCCCAGCACCACCAGTCTGGGTTCCTCGGCCCTGGCCTACACCGTGCAGTCGCAACCCTCGATGGACGGCAATACCGTCGATCTGGACCGCGAGCGCGCCAACTTTGTCGACAACTCGGTGCGCTACGAAGCCACGCTTCGCTTTATTAACGGCCAATCCAAG
>CAIPBW010000565.1 GCA_903863395.1 uncultured beta proteobacterium | reverse complement strand
TGCGCGCGATGTCGCTCAAGAGCGTCGCCAGACGTTGTGCCACGGGCTTGGGCAGGCTGTTGGGTGCGGCCACGCCGTTCCAGATTTCGAGGTTGAAGTCTTTCACCCCCACTTCAGAAAAGCTGGGAACATCGGGCACCAGCGAACTGCGCACGCTGCCGGTGATGGCAATGGCGCGCAGCTTGCCCGCGCGCACCTGGGCCATGGCCAGGGCCGGGGGCAGCAGGGCGAGTTGCAGGTCGCCCGACATCATGGCCGTAGCCACCTGCGGGTAGCCGGGGTAGGGCACGTGCACCGGGGCAAGTTTGGCGCGGCTCTTGAGCAGTTCCATGCCCAGGTGCCCCACCGTGCCCACACCCGGCGTGCCGTAGTTCCATTTGTCGCCAGCGGCGCGCGCCGCTGCCAAAAACTCCTGGGCGTTGGCACCGGGGGCATTGATCGGGGCGGTGAGCACCAGCGGTGAGGTGCCAATCAGGCTGATGGGGGTGAGGTCCTTGAGCGGGTCGTAGCTCAGCTTGGGGTTGAGCAACTTGGCAATCGTCATGTTGCCGTTGATCATCAGGCCGATGGTGTGGTCGTCGTTGGCCTTGGCAATGGCGTCGGCGGCAATATTGCCCGCCGCGCCGACCTTGTTGTCCACAATCACCGGCTGCCCCAGCGCCTTGGACAGCGGCTCGGCAAAGGCGCGCGCGGTCAGATCGGGCGACGACCCGCCCGGAAACCCGACGATGATGCGCAGCGGCTTGGTCGGCCAGGGGGCGGGCGGCTTCTGCGCCGTTTGCGCCTGTGCGCCGGTGAACAGGGCGCAGGTTGCGACTAAAGCCGCAGCGCATCGAACCAAGAAACCCGCCATGACATTTCTCCTGAAATTGAAAAGCCCCTGAAACCAGAGGCTTGCAGGGGCATTGTCGCTCAGGCGGTCCGGGGCTGGCCCCGGTGCGCAAAGGCTTCAGGCATAAGCCGCCAGTACCGTCTTCATCTTCTTCATGGCGGCTACTTCGATCTGGCGGATGCGCTCGGCGCTGACGCCGTATTCGGCGGCCAGGTCGTGCAGGGTCATGCCGCCGGAGTTGTCGTCGTTGACCTTGAGCCAGCGTTCTTCCACGATGCGGCGGCTGCGCGCGTCCAGGCTGTCAAGCGCCGTGGCGATGCCGTCGGTGGCCATGATGTCGCGCTCGCGCGCCTCGATCATGGCCAGGGGCTCGTGGCGGGTGTCGGTGAGGTAGGCAATCGGGCCAAACGCGTCTTCGCCGTCGTCTGCGGGGGACGGGTCAAGCAGCACGTCGCCGCCGGACATACGGGTTTCCATCTCGACCACTTCTTCGGGCTTGACGTGCAGTTCGCGCGCCATGGCTTCAATTTGTGCGGCGTTGAGCGTGTCGCGGTGGGTACCGGCGTCAGCTGCAGCGTCGTCGCTCTTGAAGCGCTGCTTCATCGAGCGCAGGTTGAAAAACAGCTTGCGCTGCGCCTTGGTGGTGGCCACCTTCACCATGCGCCAGTTTTTCAGGATGTATTCGTGGATTTCGGCCTTGATCCAGTGCAGCGCGTAGCTCACCAGACGCACGCCCTGGTCCGGGTCAAAGCGCTTGACTGCCTTCATCAGGCCGACATTGCCTTCCTGGATCAGGTCGCCGTGGGGCAATCCGTAGCCCAGGTACTGGCGCGAAACCGAGATCACCAGGCGCAGGTGCGAGAGCACCAGCTTTCCGGCGGCTTCCAGGTCATTGTCATTCTTGAACTTGCGTGCGTACTCCTGCTCCTCTTCGAGCGTGAGCATCGGCAGCCGGTTGGCGGCCGAGATATAGGCATCCAAATTGCCCAGCGACGGCACCAGTGACCACGGATTGGCCACCGTCAGTGCTGCGGAGGGAGCTGCCATTGGAAGTGTCATACCTGAACTCCTGGTGTCATAGGCTGAATATTAGCACTCTCTAAGATAGAGTGCTAATAAAAAAGTTCAATGGCAGCCCAGGAATTCGGGGCAAACCGCCCAAAAGGGCGGCTTGGGGCGGGCTCAGGAGCGCGATTTCTTGGCGGACGCAGCCGCTGGCATGGCCGAAAGACCGGTCTTGAGCGACGAGAGCACGGCGCTTTCGATGGTCGAAGCCGCCATCTTCATGCCCTTGGCCATGGGCTCAAAGGCTTCCGGGGCAGGGTGGCGTTCTTGCAACAGATCGACCCCGGCGTTGAACTGCTCGATGCTCAGTTCGGTCACTTCCTGCAGGTGCTTGGCAGTGAGGGCGGCCACTTTTTGGGCGTTGGTCTTGAAGGTTTCCAGCGCTGCTTGCGGCTCGCGCACGCTCTTGAGGTCGTTGACTGTTTCCAGCGCCGTGCCCTGCAGCGCCTGGGCCTGGGCCTGGGCCAGGTCGCCCCACATGCGCAGGTTGTCCATCATCAGCTTGGCAGCGTCCTGCGCGGCGTCGGGAGTGAACTTGTTGGTACCGGACAGCAAGGTCTTGGAAATCGATTCGAAAGGGTTGTTGGTGAACACATTTGTCTCCTGGAATTTGGGTGCCAGGCTGATTATGGTGGCAATCCGGGCAGCACGCCCCCAAAAGCGTGGGCCTTTGACCACGATCAATGCGCGCCGGCGTCTACGGGGGAACTGCGCGCGGTGCGGATCGGGCGCGACAGCCAGACCATGGGGATGAGCGCCAGGAAGATCATGGCCGAGGCCCAGAAGACGTCGTCGGCTGCCAGCATATAGGCCTGCTGGTCGATCAGGCGGTTGATTTGCGACAGGGCCTGCTCCTGGCTCATGCCCACGGCGTTGAAGCCACCCAGCACCGCGTTGGCGGCACTGTTGCCCAGGTTGATGTTCTCGGCCAGTTGGGCGTGGTGCAGGGCGGCGCGGTCCTGCCAGACGGTGATGGCAATCGAGGTGCCAAACGAGCCGCCCACCATGCGCGCAAAGCTCGACAGCCCCGAGGCCGACGGAATTTTCTCCGGCGGCAGCCCGCCCAGGGTCAGCGTGGTCAGAGGGATAAAGAAGAACGCCACCGCCACGCCTTGCAGGATGGTGGGAAACATCACGGTCTGGAAATCGGCCTGGGTATTGAAGCGCGAGCGCAAATACAGCACCAGGGCAAACATTACAAAGGCAAAGGTGGTGAGCGCGCGCGGGTCAAACTTCTGGATGTTCTTGCCCACCACCGGCGAGAGGATGATGGCAAACAGGCCCACCGGCGCGAGCATCATGCCCGCGTCGATGGAGGTGTAGCCCATGAACTGCTGCAGCCACAGCGGCAGCAGCACGATATTGCCCATGAACAGGCTGTAGGCCACCGCCATGGCCAGCGTACCGGTCCAGAAGTTGCGCCCCTTGAGCAGGCGCAAATCGACCACCGGGTGGTCGTCGGTGAGTTCCCATGCCACAAAAAAGGCGCAACCCACCAGCGCCACCAGGCCGAGTGTGATGACCTCGGACGAGTGGAACCAGTCAAGCTCCTTGCCCCGATCGAGCATGATCTGCAAGGCGCTCACAAACACCACCAGCAGCGCCAGCCCCACGCTGTCGATTGGCAGCGAGCGCCGCGCCGACTCGCGCTTGTGAAAAATCGTCCAGGTGATAAAGCCCGAGAGCAGCCCCACCGGGATGTTGATGTAGAAGATCCACGACCACGAGATATGGTCGGTGATCCAGCCGCCCAGCAGCGGCCCCATCACCGGGGCCACCAGCGTCGTCATGGCCCACAAGGCCATGGCCAGTCCGGCCAGCGCGCTCGGGTAGCTCGAAAGCAGCAGCGACTGCGCCAGCGGCATCATCGGCCCGGCCACAAAGCCCTGCATGGCGCGAAACACGATCAGCGTTGTCATATTGGGAGCCAGGCCGCACATCCACGAAGTCAGTACGAACAGCAGCACGCTGACCACAAACAGGCGCACCTGCCCGAAGCGCTGCGACAGCCAACCGGTCAGCGGCAGCGAGATCGCGTTGGCCACGCCAAAACTGGTAATCACCCAGGTGCCCTGATTGGGGCTCACGCCCAGGTCGCCCGCAATCGCGGGCAGCGACACGTTGGCAATCGACGAGTCGAGCACGTTCATGAACGTGGCCGCCGACAGCGCAATCGTGCCCCACATGCGGGCCGATCCCTGCAGCGGCGGGAAGGCAATGTGTGCGGGTGCGGTCATTGCGAAATTCCTGTTTCGGGTGGCCGAAACTGCAAATGGACCATGAACCTATGGCTCGTCACTGCGAGGAGCGAAGCGACGCGGCAGTCCATGTCTTTTGGTATTCCTGCATGGATCGCCACGGCCTTCGGCCTCGCGATGACGCAGTGAGCGCGTGGCCTCACGATGACAAAAGTCGCGGTGCGGTTCATGGAGCGCTTACCTGGCGTTGGCGGCGATGATGCGGCGCACCTCGTCCTCGGCCTTTTGGTCCACCGTGGCATAGACCTGGGTTTCCACCAGCGCGCTCTCGCGTGGCGCATCGGCCAGCGCCTTGCCGCCCTGGTCGCTCACGTCCACCGTGGCCAACATGCTTAGCCCCACGCGCAGCGGGTTTTGGGTGAGCTGCTGTGCGTCCAGCGTCACGCGCACCGGCACGCGCTGCACCACCTTGATCCAGTTGCCGGTGGCGTTCTGTGCGGGCAGCAGGGCAAAGGCAGCGCCGGTGCCCGCGCCCAGTCCTGCCACCGTGCCCTGGTACTGCACTTTCTTGCCGTACAGGTCAGCCACCAGTTGCACCGGCTGGCCGATGCGGATGTTGCGCAGTTGCACTTCCTTGAAGTTGGCATCCACCCACAACTGGTTGAGCGGAATGATGGACAACAGCGGCGTGCCTGCGCCCACGCGCTGGCCGAGCTGCACCGTGCGCTTGGCCACATAGCCGTCTACCGGCGCGGGCAGCGCCGCGCGCTGGGTTGCCAGATAGGCTTCGCGCATGCGTGCGGCCGCAGCCATGACGCTGGGGTGCGCGCCGATGCTGGTGCCGTCGGTCATGGCCTGGTTGGCGCTGAGTTGTTCGCGCGCGGCTGCAGCGCCCGCCTGGGCGGCGCTCAAGGCGTTGCGCGCCGACGCCAGTTGCGACTGGGCGTGGTGCAGTTCTTCCTTGGACACCGCGCCGCTGCCCACCAGCGATTCGCGCCGGGCAAGATCGTCGGTAGCGCGGTCAATCTCGGTCTGGGCGCGCGCAATGTCGGTTTCACGCAGGGCGACTTGCGCCGTCAGCGTGGCGTTGTTGGCGTAAAGCGTGCGTACCTGGCGCACCACCTGCGCCAGATTGGCCTGGGCCTGCTCCAGCGCCAGTCGCGCGTCGGCCGGGTCCAGCCGCACCAGCGCCTGACCGGCCTTGACGAAGTCGGTGTCGTCGGCCAGCAGAGCCGTCACGGTGCCGCCAATCTGCGGCGTGATCTGGATCACGTTGCCCTGCACGTAGGCGTTGTCGGTGGTCTCGTAGTGCTGCGACACAAACCACTCGTAGCCGCCCCAGGCAAAGCCTGCGAGGACCACGGCGCTCAGAATGGTCAGCACCTTCTTGCGCGCGTTCTTGGGAGCGGGGGAGGGGGTGGTTTGCGGTGCGTTCATGGTGTTGGGTGTGTTGGTCATGTCAACGGAAAAGTTCTGTGGTCAAGGTGCTGCGGCCAGGGCTTCTTCCTGGTAGCCGCCGCCCAGCGAGCGCACCAGTTGCACCTGGGTGTCGAGCGTGCGCCAGAGCAGGTCTTGCGCCTGGCGCTGCTGCGCCAGCACGGCGGTTTGCGCAGCAAGCACGTGCAGCGCTGTGCCCAGCCCGGCCTGAAAGCGCTGCTGCGCGATCTCGTAGCCGGCCTGCGCCTTGGCCTGGGCCTGCGCTTGCTCGGTTTGCTGGCGCGCCAGCGCCTGGGTGGATGCAATCTGGTCGGCCACATCGCGCACGGCGTCGAGTACGGCTGCGTTGTACGAGGCGATGGCCGCGTCCAGGTCGGTGGTCTTGGCGCGCAGATTGGCGCGCAACCTGCCACCGTCAAACAGCGGCAAGCGTACCGCCGGGCCGATGCCCCACTGCTGGCTGCCCGCGTCCATCAGGCGGTCAAAGCCGATGCTCGACATGCCCGCAAACGCCACCAGATTGATGTTGGGGTAGAACTGCGCCTTGGCGTTGTCCACGTCCGACAGCGCCGCCTTGACACGCTGTGCCGCCGCTGCAATGTCGGCCCGGCGCGCGAGCAAATCAATCGGCAGTACTGGTCGGATGGCCATCAGTTGGATGGCGCTCTGTGCAGGCAATACCGGCGCTATGGCTGCGCCGGGCCGCGCCGTGAGGGCGGCCAGCGCGTTGCGCGTGAGCTGCATCTGTTCGGCCAGCATTTCAAGCTGCAGACGCGTATCGGGCAGGGCACCCTCGCTTTGGCGCAGCTCGAACTGGGTGTCCAGGCCTGCCTGGACGCGCTCTTGCACCAGGCGGCGTATCTGATCGCGCTGCGCGAGCGTGGCTTGTACCAGCTCGCTTTGCGCCTGCAGGCGCAGCAGTTGGAAGTAGCTGCGCGCCACGCTGCTGGCCAGCAGCATGCGCGCGGCCTGCGCGTCGGCCTGGGCGGCTTGCATCTGGCCGAGTGCGGCGTCGAGCGCAGCGCGGTTCTTGCCAAAGAAGTCCAGCTCCCAACTCGCGCTGGCTTGCAGCGTGGCGGTTTCGCGCACGGTGCCCGCCAGCGGCGGCGGGTACATGCCGGTGCTGGTGAAGAGCTGGCGTGTCATGTCCAGCCCGGCACCGACCGAGGGCAGCAAGGCGGCGTCCACCACCTCGTTGACCGCTTTCACGCGCTCAATGCGCGCGCGCGCCACCTGCAGGCTCGGGTTGTTGGCGATGGCGGCCTCCACCAGTTCGGTGAGCTGGGCGTCGCCATAGGCGCGCCACCAAGCGCTGGCAATCTGTGGGGCGGGTACGGCAGCGCTCGTTTGCAGCCCCAGGTCGGCGGCGCGCAGTTGCTGCGTCGTGGGCGCGATGCCGCTGAAATTGGCGCAGCCCGCCAGCGCCATGGCGCACAGCAGCAGGGGCGCGCA
Source organism: uncultured beta proteobacterium (assembly GCA_903863395.1). Classification (GTDB taxonomy): domain Bacteria; phylum Pseudomonadota; class Gammaproteobacteria; order Burkholderiales; family Burkholderiaceae_C; genus Allorhodoferax. The sequence continues at coordinate 5,016 of CAIPBW010000565.1, read as the reverse complement.
TTGGCGCAAGGGAGTGGTGACGGTGGTCATGAAAAGGTGTGGGCGCACAGCTGTTGGGGTTGTCAAGGGGTGGAGGGTGGCGCGCCCGACTGGGCGTTGTCCAGAATGCGGCGCAGGTAGCTCTTGAGGGTGTTGAACTCTTCGTGCGTGAAACCGGCCAGATGGGTGTTTTGCACGTTGCTCAGCACCGCCGGAATGCCTTGTGCGGCCTGTACGCCCGCAGCGGTGAGCTCGATGTGTACCACGCGCCGGTCTTGCGCCGAGCGCACGCGCTGGCACAGGCCCTTGGCTTCAAGTCGGTCGAGCATGCGCGTGGTGGAGCCCGCATCCAGGTGGCAGCAGCGCGCCAGTTCGGCCACGGTGGAAGCCTGCCCGGAAAACAGTTTGAACAGCGGAATCCACTGCGCATTGGTCAGATCGGTGGGGGCCAGTTGGCGCTCGATTTCCTGCGCCACCACATTGAGAATCTGGCGCATGAGGTAGCCCACACTCTCTTCGGGCCGGTAATTCTCGGCCTGGTAGAAGGTGGCTGGCAGACGGGGGGAAGGCGGCGCTGTCATGGGGTCGCCATGATATTTGCCTAGGCAGTTATTGTCAAGGCAAGTACCCCCAAGACCCCAAGTTCACCAAGGACGCACAAGCCCAAGATGGCTGCCAGGCGAAACGCCAGTAGTGAGGGAGCAGCACCGCGGGGATGAAAAGGCTGTCATTGCGAGGAGCGTAGCGACGCGGCAATCCATGCAGGCATGAAAAGGCTGTCATTGCGAGGAGCGTAGCGACGCGGCAATCCATGCATGCATGAAGTCATGGACCGCCACGGCCTGGCGGCCTCGCGATGACGGGGGTGACGGCCTCGCGATGACGCAGTGAGTGAGCAGCAACGCGATGCCATGGATAAGCAACCATAGGCAAGCGCCAACAAAATTCGCAGGCCCATAGGCCCGCTCCTGCGGGGCGCACACGGGGTGGGCGACAATGGGATTTTTTCCGAGGAGTCTGCGATGCGGTTGTTGCGAGTTGGTCCGTTGGGTCAGGAGCGTGCGGCCCTGTTGGATGGTGATGCAAACGTGCGCGACCTGTCGGCGCATTGCGCTGACATTGCGGGCACGACGCTCAGCCCGGCCGGTTTGGCGGCGCTGCGCGCGCTTGACCCGGCGAGTCTGCCGTTGGTTCCAGCGGGGGTGCGTATTGGTGCCTGCGTGGGCGCGGTGGGCAAGATTGTGTGCATCGGGCTGAACTACGCCGACCACGCCGCCGAGGCTGGTATGCCGGTGCCCACCGAGCCGGTGCTGTTCATGAAGCCCAGCACCAGCATCTGCGGTGCCTACGACCACCTGGAAATTCCACGCGGCTCGGCCAAGACCGATTGGGAGGTGGAACTCGGCGTGGTCATTGGCCAGCGCGCCAAGTACGTGGACGAAGCACACGCCATGGACTACGTGGCGGGCTACTGCGTGGCCAACGACGTGTCCGAGCGCGCGTTCCAGATCGAGCGCGGCGGCCAGTGGGACAAGGGCAAGGGGCACGACACCTTTGCCCCGATTGGCCCGTGGCTGGTAACCGCCGACGAAGTGCCCGACCCGCAGGTGCTGGACCTGTGGCTGGAGGTCGATGGCCGCCGCTGCCAGAACGGCAACACCCGCACCATGGTGTTTGGTGTGCGCACCGTGGTGAGCTACATCAGCCAGTTCATGACGCTCGAACCCGGCGACCTGATCTTTACCGGCACGCCCCCGGGCGTGGGCATGGGCCACAAGCCGCCGGTGTACCTCACGCCCGGCCAGACCCTGCGCCTGGGTGTGCAGGGCCTGGGCGAACAACTTTTGCAAACGGTAGCGGCCTGAACACGCAGAGCGCCTGAACCTAGATCCGGCAGTTGACCGCTTCATTTCCGCAGGAGACATCCGTGCTGACAAGTATTTTTGACCACGAAGCAATGCACCTTTTGGGTGAGAACGCTACGCATCCGATTGCGCCGCCAGACAGCGCCCTGGCGGCGTTGCTCATCCTTGCTGGCAGGAGCCAGCGTCGTCTTCGCGCCTTGCCAGGCCCCTGCCTGACAGCCCACTCGGGCGCGTCCAACTGCCGGATCTAGGCTGAATGCAGCAGTCGTCGCTTTCAACCAAGCTGATCCGCATCGGGTCGGCCCTGCTGGTGGTGGCGCTGGCGTCCATCGGCCTGACGCTGTGGGTGACCTGGCAGTTGGAGGGCGGCGCTGCGGCGGTGAACGAGGCTGGGCGCATGCGCATGCAGACCTGGCGCCTGGCCAGCGCGGTGCAGGCCGAGCGCTCACCGCAAGACGTGCAGGGCCTGGTGGAGCAGTTTGATCAAAGCCTGACCTTGCTGCGCACGGGCGATGCGGCGCGCCCACTGTTTGTTCCCTGGGACGACGCCTCGCGCCAGCAGTTTGCCCGCGTGCAGGCGCTGTGGCAGGCGCAGCGCGCGCAATGGCTGGCCGACAGGCCACTCCAACCGCAACCGGCAATTGACGCGGCCAGCGTCTTTGTCGACGCCATTGACCGCTTTGTGATGGTGCTTGAAAAGCAGCTCTCGCGTTTTACCGCCATCCTCAACCTGTTCCAGTTTCTGATGATGGCGTTGGCCATTGGCGGCGCGGTGGTCATGCTCTATACAGGATACCTGTATGTCATCAACCCGCTGGCCAATTTGCGCCAGGGCCTGCGCAAGGTCGAGGCGGGCGACTTTGGCGCGCGCATCGAGGTCGATAGCGAAGACGAATTCGGCCAGGTGGCTACCGGCTTTAACGTGATGGCCACCAAGCTGCAGTCGCTCTACGAGGGACTCGAAGCCCAGGTGCAGGCCAAGACGCAACGCATCGAGGCGCAGCGCGCGCGCATCGAAACCCTGTACGACGTGAGCGCCTTTTTGGCGGGGGCCAACAGCATCCAGGAAATGTCCAAGGGTTTTGCCCAGCGCATACGCGTTGTGATGAAGGCCGACGCGGTGGCGGTGCGCTGGTCCGACGAGATCAACCAGCGCTACCTGATGCTGGCCTCCGACTGCTTTCCGCAGGACATGGTGGAGCAGGAGCGCAGCCTGCTCGCCGGAGCCTGCGCCTGCGGCAGCCTGACTGCGGATGCGCGCACCCGCGTGATACCGATCAGCAACCACGAAGCCGCGCCCATGCGCCAATGTGTGCGGGCCGGTTACGAGTCGCTGGTGAGCGTGCCCATCCGATTGCAGCAGCGCCTGATTGGTGAGATCGATCTGTTTTTTCGCACCAGCGTGACCTTGCGCAGCGATGAGGTTGAACTGCTCGATGCGCTGGCCAGTCACCTGGCCAGCGCGCTCGAAGGCTTGCGCGCTGCAGCGCTGGAGCGCGAAGCGGCCGTGGCCGAAGAGCGCACCTTGCTGGCGCGCGAACTGCATGATTCGATTGCGCAGTCGCTGGCGTTTCTCAAGATTCAGGTCAAGCTGATGCGCAGCGCCACGCACAAGGGGCAGCCCGAGCAGGTGCAGGCGGCGTTGGACGAACTCGACACCGGCTTGCGCGAAAGCGTCAACGATGTGCGCGAGTTGCTGGTGCATTTCCGCACCCGCACCAACACCGACGACATTGAGCAAGCGCTGCAGGAAACGCTGCAAAAGTTCAAGCACCAGACCGGCCTGCCCACGCTGCTGCAAGTGCAGGGCGAGGGCCTGCCGCTGCCGCCCGATGTGCAGGTGCAGGTGCTGCACGTGGTGCAGGAAGCACTCTCCAACGTGCGCAAGCACGCCCAGGCGTCGCATGTCAGCCTGGAGGTGACCAAGGGCGAGCACTGGATGTTTGTGGTGCGTGACAACGGCGTCGGCTTCGACCCCGCCACGGGGCCGGGCGAATCGCACGTGGGGCTCAAGATCATGCACGAGCGCGCGCAGCAGATTGGTGCCAAGGTGCGGCTGGAGTCTGCGCCGGGCCAGGGTTGCGTGGTGCTGCTGACCCTGCCGCACAATCCGGTTACCGGTGGCAGCGTGGCCACGGTGGGACTGAACCTATGAAACTGATTCGATTGCTGGTGGTCGATGACCACACCCTTTTCCGGCGCGGCCTCACGGCGCTCCTGTCGCAGGACGGTCGCTTTGAAGTGATCGCCCAGGCGGCAGACATGGGCGAAGCGCTGCGCTGTGTAGAGCACGGCGTGCCCGACCTGATTCTGCTGGACAACCACCTGCCCGGCGTGCGCGGGGTTGATGGCATTGGTGCCTTGAAGGCAGCCTACCCCGGTGCGCGCATCCTGATGCTCACCGTGAGCGAAGACGAAGACGACCTCGCCGCCGCGCTGCAAGCCGGTGCCGATGGCTACCTGCTCAAGACCGTGGAGTCCGACATCCTGAGCGACTCCATCATCAAGGTGCTCGCGGGCGAGTCGGTCATCAGCGCCGAGATGATGACCAAGTTTGTGGGCATCTTCCGCGCCAAGGGCGCGCCCTCGCAGGGCGGCGCTGCCGCCACGGCAAGCCCGAACTCCAGCGCAGCGGATGCTGCCAGCGAGCCCGCGGGCCTGGCGCTGCTGTCAGCACGCGAGCGCGAAATCCTGGCGCTGATTGCGCACGGCGACAGCAACAAGGTGATTGCCCGCAGCCTCGACATCGCCGAGACCACGGTCAAGATCCACGTACAGCATATCCTGCGCAAACTGCAGATCAGCTCCCGCGTCCAAGCCGCCGTGTTCGCCGTCGGCCACGGTCTGGGCTGAAGCTCATCGTGAGCGAAGCGCGGCAATCTCACCCTTGGTTGTCATTGCGAGGAGCGTAGCGACGCGGCAATCCATGCAGGCTGGCTCCCACAGGTTCAGGCCACCGCCTGACAGATCACTCGGGCTCGTCCAACTGCCGAGTCCAGGTTGAAACTTGCCATAGTCCTTTAGAACTATCCCACTGAGCCGGGCGTAGTTCTTTTGGCGTCGCCTTCGCGTTCCAACGGTGGATGTTCAAGCGCTGCGCGTTCCGCGACAGTCATGCCACTTGCTCTGGAGAAAACCCGATGGCCTCTGAACTGCGGAATGCGAAGAATGC
>CAIPBW010000564.1 GCA_903863395.1 uncultured beta proteobacterium | reverse complement strand
GGCTCTCAGCATCGCAAGGCTACTCCCGCGCGTCATGGCGCAGTGGGCACAGCTCGTCATCGCGAGGCCGTCAGGCCGTGGCGATCCATGACTTTGTACTTGCATGGATTGCCACGCTTCGCTCGCAATGACAGCCTTTCATCCTGGCAATGACAGCCTTTCATCCTCGCAATGACAGCCAATTTGCGATGACGGTTCCCTATCACTGCTTGGGCGCGCTGGCATCCGCCGCGGGTGCTGACGCGACTCCTGAGGCGGCAGTGGCCGGGGCTTCTACGTGGCCGATGTCACCGTGCTTTTCGCCGCTCATGTCCACATCGCCCCCACGGCTGAGCATGAACATGGCCAGTGCAGCAAACAGGATAAAACCCACAGCAATTTTCCACATACTCTTTTCTCCAAAAAAGAAGGGCTCTCAACCGAGAGCCCGTGAACAACGCGCCGGCTCAAAACACCCGGCGCGGTCAACTCAAACGGTGCTAGTCGTTGGCGTAGATGTCAACGTCCTTGGTTTCCTTGACGAACAACATGCCAACCACAAAGGTCATTGAGGCGATGATGATCGGATACCACAGGCCGCTGTAGATATTACCCTGCGCCGCAACGATCGAGAACGAGATCGCTGGCAGAAAGCCACCGAACCAGCCGTTGCCGATGTGGTAAGGCAAGCTCATCGAGGTGTAGCGGATGCGGGTTGGGAACAGTTCCACCAGCATGGCGGCGATGGGGCCATAGACCATGGTCACATAGATCACCAGAATGGTCAGAATCAGCACCAGCATGAACCAGTTGCTCGAACCGGCCGGAATCGGGTCGGCCTTGGCGGGGTAACCGGCGGCGTTGAGGGCTTCACGCACTTCCTTCTCGAATCGGGCCTTGTCGTCCTTGGCGGTGGGAGCGGCACCATCGTAGCTGGCAATCTCCTTGTCGCCCACCTTCACCGCAGCCACGGCACCTGCCTGCGCCACGCTGTCGTAATTGACACCGGCGTTGGAGAGGTACACCCGGGCCAAGTCACACGGGGTGGTGAACTTGGCAGTACCGGTCAGGTTCAGGATCAGGTTGCAGTTGGCCTTGTCCGACACCACCGTCACAGGGGACTTTTGGATCGCCTGTTGCAGCTTGGGGTTGGCGTAGGTGGTGAGCGCACCAAACAGCGGGAAGTAGGTCAGTACCGCCAGCAGGCAACCGGCCATGATGATGGGCTTGCGGCCAATCTTGTCAGACCATCCACCAAACAGGATGAAGAACGGCGTGCCCAAGATGAGCGACAGCGCAATCAGGATGTTGGCCGTGGGGCCGTCGACCTTGAGGAAGGATTGCAGGAAGAACAGCGAATAGAACTGTCCGCCGTACCACACCACCGCTTGCCCGGCAGTCAAACCAAACAGCGCCAGAATCACGACCTTGGCGTTTTTCCATTGGCCGAAAGACTCGGACAGCGGCGCCTTGGAGGTCTTGCCTTCGGCCTTCATCTTGGCAAATGCGGGCGACTCGTTGAGCTTGAGGCGGATCCACACCGAAATGGCCAGCAGGATGCCGGAGACGCCGTAGGGAATACGCCAGGCCCAGTCGGCAAACTCTTTTTCGCCGTAGTAGGTGCGCGCACCCAGGATCACCATCAGGGCCAGCATCAGGCCGACCGTGGCGGTGGTTTGAATCCACGAGGTGTAGAAGCCGCGACGGCCATGCGGGGCGTGCTCGGCCACGTAGGTTGCAGCACCACCGTATTCACCACCGAGCGCCAGGCCCTGGAACAGGCGCAAGGCAATCAGGCTGATAGGGGCGATGATGCCGGCGCTTTTGTAGGTCGGCAAGAAGGCCACCAGGAAGGTGGACAAGCCCATGATCAGGATGGTGATCAGGAAGGTGTATTTGCGCCCGATCATGTCGCCTAACCGGCCAAACACCAGCGCGCCAAAAGGTCGCACCGCAAAGCCTGCGGCGAACGCCAGCAACACGAAGATGTTGCGCGTGCTCTCGTCCAGTGCGCTAAAGAAGTTGGCCGCAATGATGGCCGACATCACACCGAACAAATAGAAGTCATACCACTCGAATATCGTGCCCAGCGAGGAGGCGAAAATCACCATCCGCTCGCCTTCCGACATGGGCCGTGGCGCTATCGAAACTGCCATGTTGTGTCTCCTTATAAAAATATTTCCTACTCCCGAAGGGCTCGGGTGAGCGCACTATGAAACCGAGTTCTGACCGTTTTCTGACAGCGTTCCAACGGCAACTTACCGCAATCTGTGCATTTGCTTACAAACTAGGAAGTAACCCTGAGGCGGCGTTTTGGATCGTGATAAATAGAGCCCATTTTGACCCGAATACGGCGTTGCCTCCGAAATGCAACCAAGGGAAAGTCCCTAGACCAGCGTAAGGACTTAGTCAGTCCGTCCCGACAATATCCACCCCCTGCAAGGATCGTTCTGGTCCGCTGCAGTGGCTAATAACTATTCCCGGAGAAACACACTATGACTGACCCCCTGGTGGCCAAGATCGAGGCCAGCCCGAAGTACCACGAGCTGCGCGCCAAGCGCAATTCATTTGGCTGGATGCTGACCATCATCATGATGGTGGTGTACTACGGCTACATTGCTCTGATCGCGTTCAACAAACCCTTTCTCGCACAACCCATGGGCGCCGGTGTCACCACCATTGGCATCCCCATCGGCATGGGCGTGATCGTATTTACCATCATCATTACCGGCATCTACGTGCGTCGCGCCAACAGCGAATTCGACCGCCTGACTGCTGAAATCCTGAACGAGGCTTCCAAATGAAGGCACCTTTGTCCCGACTCCTTTTTGCCCTGGTGGCACTGCTGGCCAGCGCCGGCGCAATGGCTGCTGGTGCTGACCTCGGCCAGGTAGACAAACAACCCACCAACTGGGTTGCAATCTCGATGTTTGCCACCTTTGTGGTGGGCACCCTGTTCATCACCAAGTGGGCGGCTGCACGCACCAAGTCGGCGGCTGACTTCTACACCGGCGGCGGCGGCATTACCGGCTTCCAGAACGGTCTGGCGATTGCTGGCGACTACATGTCGGCGGCGTCCTTCCTGGGTATCTCGGCGGCCGTGATGGCCACCGGCTACGACGGCCTGATCTACTCGATCGGCTTTCTGGTGGGCTGGCCCGTGATTACCTTCCTGATGGCTGAGCGCCTGCGCAACCTGGGCAAGTTCACCTTTGCCGACGTGGCCGGTTACCGCTTCCAGCAAACCCCCATTCGCCTGTTTGCCGCATCCGGCACGCTGGTGGTGGTGGCGTTCTACCTGATCGCCCAGATGGTGGGTGCCGGTGCCCTGATCAAACTGCTGTTTGGTCTGGAATACTGGATGGCGGTGGTGATCGTCGGCGCGCTGATGATGATTTACGTGCTGTTTGGCGGCATGACTGCAACCACCTGGGTGCAGATCATCAAGGCCTGCTTGCTGCTGGCCGGGGTATCGTTCATGGCCTTCATGGTGCTGGCGCAGTATGGCTTCAGCCCCGAAGCCCTGTTTGCCGCCGGCGTGAAGGTGCGTACCGACATCGCCACCAACAACGGCAAGACCGCTGAAGAAGCGGCCAAGCTGGGCCTGTCGATCATGGGCCCGGGCGGCTTTGTGAAAGACCCGATTTCGGCGATCTCGTTTGGTATGGCGCTGATGTTCGGCACCGCTGGCTTGCCCCACATCCTGATGCGCTTCTTCACCGTACCGGACGCCAAGCAGGCGCGTAAGTCGGTGTTCTGGGCGACCACCTGGATTGGCTACTTCTACGTGCTGATTTTCATCATCGGCTTTGGTGCCATCACCCTGGTGCTGACCAATCCTGAATTTGCAGACACTGCCAAGGGCATCATCAAGGGCGGTGGCGGCTCGGCCAACATGGCAGCCGTGCTGGTGGCCAAGGCCGTTGGCGGCAACGTGTTCTTCGGCTTCATCTCGGCCGTGGCGTTTGCCACCATTCTGGCTGTGGTTGCCGGCCTGACGCTCTCTGGCGCATCGGCCGTGTCGCACGACCTGTACGCCACCGTGATCAAGAAGGGCAACGCCGACAGCGATTCCGAACTGAAGGTTTCGCGCTACACCACCGTGGCACTGGGCATCATCGCCGTGGCGCTCGGTATTGCCTTCGAGAAGCAGAACATCGCCTTCATGGTGTCACTGGCATTCGCGATTGCGGCTTCGGCCAACTTCCCGGTGCTGTTCATGTCGGTGCTGTGGAAAGACTGCACCACCAAGGGCGCAGTCATTGGCGGCTTCCTGGGTCTGATCTCCTCCGTTGGCCTGACCGTGGTTTCGCCCTCGGTCTGGGAAGCGGTGCTGGGCAACCCCAAGGGCTCGTCACTGTTCCCCTACACCTCGCCCGCCCTGTTCTCCATGACCATCGGCTTTGTCGGCGTGTGGCTGTTCTCGGTGCTCGACCGCAGCCCGCAAGCCGCCAAGGAACGCGATGCGTTCAAGCTGCAGCAGGTCCGCTCCGAAACCGGCCTGGGTGCCTCCACCGCCTCCGGCCACTAAGCGTTTACTGCGACTCAACAAAAAACCGGGCCTTGGCCCGGTTTTTTTGTGGGCTTCGCCCTTTGCTCCTTCTTAACTTGGCAAAACCCCAAGTCCACGCAACGCCAATCCACCCCAATGCCCTGGGCGGACAACGATGTTGGTATGCCTGCAACCTGCGCCTTGCTGGACTTCGGGAATGCAGCGTATCCGGAAATACAGAAGTTCAAATTGACCGCCAGATTGC
>CAIPBW010000563.1 GCA_903863395.1 uncultured beta proteobacterium | reverse complement strand
GTTTTCCTGGCCGTGCACCGAAGTCTGGTAGGTTTCCAGTTGATCGGTGTGGCAAGACGCGCCGCACAGTGTGGGAATGCTCAAACGCCACTGCGTGTTCTGGCCGGATTTTTTGTCGGCGGGCACATTGAAGATGTGCGTATCGTGGCAGTTGTCGCAGGCGGCGTTGGGCTTGCTCGCGTCGTCTGAACTGGGCTTGGCATGGAACGACTTTTTGTAGGCCTCGATGTTCTTGGCCACCAGCCCCAAACGCGGGCGCTCTTCAGCGCGGCCACGCTTTTGCGTTTGCTCCCACAGCTCTTCGTGACAGCCAGCGCAATCGACCTTCTTGAGCGGCTCGGCGGTGTTCTTGACGTGCAGGTTGCCCTTTTCGGCGTTGTCCACAATGTCGGCGTGGCACGACACGCAAGGCATGGTGGCGTGCACGCTTTGCGCAAACTTGTCAGCGGGGATGGCGCGCAGTTCGCGGCCCTTGCCTTCGGTGGGTGGAACCGCGAGTTTGCCCTTCTTGCCATCGTGGCAGCTCAGGCAGGTGGCGTTATCAAGGGTGGGTTCGGCGGCAGCGGGGAGTGCTAGAAATACTCCGGCCAGACTAATCAGTGTGGCCCACAGGGCCGGTCGCACGAGTCGCATCAAAAAGACCTCCGGAAAAAGTTGCGCAAGTGTAAACGCCAACTGCCCGGGGTTCGGCACAGACTGCGCGGGTTATGACATGGATCAAACGACTCTTGCGCCTGATCCGCTGGCATAACCGGGCTGTGCCTTTGCAGTGTCAGTGGTTCAGGAAGGGCGAGACTACGCCCTGGAACACGACCGTGGCGGTGTACAGGATGATGACCGCAGGCACGGCGGCCACGGCCGCCTTGATCATGAACCAGAAGATGGTCATGAAGTTCATGTCCAAGTCGGTCACCACCACCGACAGCGACTTGTCCGAATCGGGCGGCAACGCACCGCAGTGCGGGCACGCAGCCGCCGTGTCACTGATCTTGGCCTTGCATTCGTAGCATTCGATAAGCATGTTGAATCCTTTCGTTACGAACAGCGGGGTATTACTTGCCAGCGGCAGCAGCGGTAAGCTCCTGCGGTCCGGGGCCTTCGGGCTCTGTGTGCGCAATGCCAAAGTGGCAATCGACGCAAGTCAGGTTTTCGGTACGCAGTTTTTCATGCCGCGCCTTGGCCTTGGTGGTTTGCTTGTCCGGGTCCATCTTGGCCGTCGTGTGGCAGTGGCGGCACTCACGCGAGTCGTTGCTCTTCATGTAGGTCCAGACCTTCTTGGCCAACTCATAACGCTTGGCCTCAAACTTTTCCTTGGTGTCAATCGATCCGGTCCAATGGCCCCAGTAATCGTTGAAGAGGGCCAGCTTGGCAAAGTAATTGGGCACGTAGCCGTGCGGCACGTGGCAGTCGTTACAGGTGGCGCGGTACCCGGTGCGGTTGGTATCGTGAATCGTGCCTTTGTGCTCTTCGGCCAGGAAACTCATCTCGTGGCACGAGGTGGCGCAAAACTTCTCGGAATTGGCGTACACCATGAAGGCACCGCCCGAAAAGAAAAAGGTCAGACCAAGAATCACCCCCAAAATCAACAAACCGATGCTGCCGGGGCCGGCCTTCCAGGCGCGAAAACTATCTACTATCTTTGACATCTGAAGCTACTCCTCAAGTTCGCGCAGCACGGCGGCTGCGCGGGGAAATCCATGCAAAAGCTGCGCGCTTTAGAAAATGGCGCTGCGGGAAATGAAGGCCTTGTCGACTTCGAGTTCCTGCGGTCCGGGGCCATCGGGCACCTTGTGCGCAATACCGTAGTGGCAGTCCACACAGGTCAGCTTTTCCTTCTTGGCCTTGGTGTGGCGCGCCTTGGCCATGTCGGACTGCTTTTCGGGATCCATCTTGGCTTCGTTGTGGCATGAGCGGCACTCGCGTGAGTCGTTGCCCTTCATGTAGGTCCAGATGCGCTCGGCCATGTGGCCGCGCTGGGCGTCAAACTTTTCGGGGGTATCCACCGCATGGGTTACGTGGTGGCTCCACAAGTCGTTGAGCGCGCCAAACTTGGCGATGTACAGCGGCACGGGTGCATGGGGCACGTGGCAATCGGCACACGTGGCGCGCACACCGGTACGGTTCTTGTCGTGAATCGTGTCCTTGTACTCTTTGGTGTTGTTATTGGCCATCTCGTGGCAGTTCTGGGCGCAGAACTGCTCGGTGCCGGTGTAAATCATGCTTGTGCCGAAGAGACTCAGCGCAATAAAGCCCGCGGCAAACCCGGCCAACAACACCACTCCGGCCGACTTGCTGGCTACCAGCCTGCGCGCCTTGGCAAACAATCTCTTGGGCATAAGCCTCTCCTACAATAAAAACACACATCGCGCCGCCTCGGCTAAGCGCCGGGCATCGCGATGTGTGTCAATTCATCCAACGATTACAGCGACAGCATCCACTGCACTGCGTTCTTGATCTCGGCAGCGTCGCTGCTCTTGATCTTCTTGTGCTCTTCCTTGACACCGTCGATTTCGATCATCGGGCCGGTGGTGATGTGCTTGGTCAGCTTGTCTTCAGCGTCGGCCTTGCCCTTGTACTTCTTGGCCACTTCCTTGAACGCCGGGCC
>CAIPBW010000562.1 GCA_903863395.1 uncultured beta proteobacterium | reverse complement strand
CCCATGATGGGTTGGTTGCGGCCGATGAGTTCCTTGTCGGTGGTCTTGTACGCCTTGAGCGCCACATACAGGTAATCCGGGTGCTGGCCGGCAATGCGCGGGTACGACGGGTCCAGCGGCTTGCTGAAACTCTCGCCATGGCAGGACGTGCAGCCAGCGCGCGCCACCAGTTCCATCGCCTTGGCCGAACCGGCGGGTGCCTTGCCTAGCGCTGGCGCGTTGAAGTCCACCCCGTTGGAGCCATAAAACTCGGCCAGGTCGGCAATGTCCTGCTCGGTCAGCGAGTCAGCAATGCCGCGCATGGTGGGGTGCTTGCGGTCGCCTTTTTTGTAGGCCGCCAACGCCGAGGCGATGTACTTGGCACCCTGGCCCGAAATCTTGGGCACGCGGTGCACCTCCGGAAAACTGGCGTGGTAGCCCAGGATGCCGTGGCAGCCCATGCACATGGAAATCTTCTTGGCACCGGCCAGCGCGTCGCCCTTGACTTCCTGGGCCAGCGCGGTGTGGGTGGTCACGCAAGCGACAAGCAAGGTGGCGAGGGATAGCAGCAGTTTATTCATTTTGCGATGACAATCAGGCGGTGACCGGTAAAAATGGGCTGGGCCATTATATCGACCAGTTTTACCGCCAAATAGCCCTTTTGTTACTGGGTTTTACCCTCATTGAACACGCTGATTTCATGAAATTCCACGGAACCAAAAACTACGTCGCAACCCAGGATCTGATGCTCTCGGTCAATGCCAGCATCACGCTGCAGCGCCCGCTGCTGGTCAAGGGCGAGCCTGGCACCGGCAAGACCATGCTGGCCGAAGAAGTGGCGCAGGCGCTCAACCTGCCGCTGCTGCAGTGGCACATCAAATCCACCACCAAGGCGCAGCAGGGTTTGTACGAATACGACGCCGTGAGCCGCCTGCGCGACTCGCAGTTGTCGGACCTCGACGGCGGCGAGCGCGTCAAGAACATCCACAACTACATCGTGCGCGGCGTGCTGTGGCAGGCCTTTACCTCCGACCAGCCGGTGGCGCTCCTGATCGACGAAATCGACAAGGCCGACATCGAGTTCCCCAACGACTTGCTGCGCGAAATCGACCGCATGGAGTTTTACTGCTACGAAACGCGCGAACTGATCCGCGCCAAGCACCGCCCGCTGGTGTTTATTACCTCCAACAACGAAAAGGAATTGCCCGACGCGTTTCTGCGCCGCTGCTTTTTCCACTACATCAAGTTCCCCGACGCCGCCACCATGCAAAGCATTGTGGACGTGCACTTTCCGGGGCTCAAGAAGGAGTTGCTCAACGCAGCCATGAAGACCTTCTTTGACGTGCGCAATCTGCCGGGCCTGAAGAAGAAACCCTCCACCAGCGAACTGCTCGATTGGCTCAAGTTGCTGCTGGCCGAAGACATTCCGCTGGAAGCGCTGCAAACCAAAGACGACAAGATGGCCATCCCGCCGCTGGTGGGCGCGCTGCTCAAGAACGAGCAGGACGTCACTCTGTTTGAGAAGCTGATGTTCATGCAGCGCCACAACCGCTAAGCACCCTGATGCAGACGAGGAGCAATGGCTATGGCTTTTGTTGAACCGGTCGTTCTTGCGGGCCACGGCATCGAGCTGGTGCCGCTGGAGTTGGCACACGAAGCGGGCTTGCGCGCCGCCGCCGCCGATGGCGAGCTGTGGAACATCCGCGTAACCTCGGTGCCCGAGCCCGAGCAAACCCGCAAATACATTGAAGACGCTCTGGCCATGCGCGAAGCGGGCCACCGTTTTGCCTTTGCCGTGCGCGAATCGGCCAGCGGCGCGGTGATTGGCTGCTCCAGCTACCACGACATCGTTCCCGCCCTGCGGCGCGTGGAAATTGGCTGGACCTGGTACGCCAAGCGCGCGCAACGCAGCCACGTCAACACCGCCGCCAAACTGTTGCTGCTGACCCATGCGTTTGAAACCCTGAACTGCCATGTGGTGGGCTGGCGCACCGACAACTTCAACTTTGCCTCGCAAGCCGCCATCGAACGGCTCGGTGCCAAGAAGGACGGCGTGATCCGTGGCCACGCGCTGCGCCGCGACGGCACCATCCGCGACACCGTGATGTACAGCATGCGCGCCGGTGAATGGCCCGAGGCCAAGGCGCAACTGCAGTACCTGCTGCGCAAACCCCGTTAAACGGCCCCGCCATGCTGCTCGACTTCTTCTACACACTGCGATCGGCCAAGCTGCCCGTTTCGGTCAAGGAGTACCTGACCCTGCTGGAGGCGCTCAAGAAAGGCGTGGTCGGCCCCAACACCGCGCCCGGCGACGACGCTGCCGACCCGGCCGGCTACAACATTGACGACTTCTACTACCTCAGCCGCACCGCGCTGGTGAAGGACGAGAAGCACTACGACAAGTTTGACCGCGCCTTTGCCGCCTACTTCAAGGGCATTGAAATGGTGGCCGACTTCACCAAAGAGATTCCGCTGGAGTGGTTGCGCAAGAACCTGGAGCTCAACCTCAGCCCCGAAGAACTTGCCAAGATCCAGAAGATGGGCTGGGACGAGCTGATGGAAACCATCAAGAAGCGGCTCGAAGAACAGAAGGAGCGGCACGAAGGCGGCAGCAAGTGGATTGGCACCGGCGGCACCTCGCCCTTTGGTGCCTATGGCCAAAACCCGCAAGGCATCCGCATCGGCCAGGACAAGGGTCGCAACCGCAGCGCCGTCAAGGTTTGGGACCAGCGCGCCTACCGCGACTACGACGACACCCAGGAACTGGGCACACGCAACATCAAGGTGGCGCTGCGCCGCCTGCGCAAGTTTGCGCGCGAAGGCCACGAGCTGGAGCTGGACCTGGACGACACCATCAAGTCCACCGCCGCCAATGCCGGCTACCTGGACATCAAGATGATTCCCGAGCGCCACAACAACGTCAAGGTGCTGCTGTTGATGGACGTGGGCGGCACCATGGACGAGCACATCGCCCGCGTGGAAGAACTGTTCAGCGCCACCAAGACCGAGTTCAAGCACCTGGAGTTTTATTACTTCCACAACTGCGTGTACGACTTCATGTGGAAGAACAACCGGCGCCGCTTTGCCGAAAAGTTTGCGACCTGGGACATCATCCGCAAGTACAACAAGGACTACAAGCTGATCTTTGTGGGCGACGCCACCATGAGCCCCTACGAAATCCTGCAACCCGGTGGCAGCGTCGAATACAACAACGAAGAGCCCGGTGCCGAATGGATTCAGCGCCTGACCAACGCCTTTCCCAAATTTGCCTGGGTCAACCCCGAGCCGCAAGGCGTGTGGCAATACCGCCAGAGCATCAGCGTCATCCAGCAATTGGTACAGCAGCGCATGTACCCCCTGACCATCAAGGGCCTGGAAGAGGCCATGCGCCAGCTCACCAAGTAGTCTCACCTAGTAGTCACGTCAACTAGAGGCCGCGCCGTAGAATACGGCCCTGCCCCACCCGCCGCCGTAGTTCAATGGATAGAACGAGCGCCTCCTAAGCGCTAGATATGGGTTCGATTCCCGTCGGGGGCGCCAACGTGCCTTCTTCAATGACGCGCTTGCTACTCACTTCCCCGCAGTGCATGGGGCAGGGGGGTGCGGCGATATTCTGGGCACTTGACAGGTGAGCCGCACTCCCCTGCCCCATGCACTTGCCCCACGCCCATCCGTATGCAGCGCCCCTTGACCTGCCACCGCGTCAGCAGCGCGAAAGTTGGTGCAATCAAACAGCGTCACAATATCACCCGTTGCACAAATGAACTTGCGCGACACTGTCAGAATGGATGGCGTATGCAGCAGTCTTTGGTCGAACGGTTCAGTGCGCGGGTGCGCGGCAGCGGCGCCCCTACGGTGGTGCTGGGCAACGGCTTTGTCATGACCAAGGTCCCTGTCCCCCACATCAGCGACCCGGCGCTGGTTGCTGCGGCCATGCTGGCGTTTCTGGAGCGCCATCACCATGCTTGATCTTGCCCAACAAGCCCAGGCATTGCGCGCGCTACTCGGTGCGGACGTGGTCGTGTATTGGCGCAACGCAGGTGAACGGTTGGCGCTTCCGGCGGGAGTTGCGCCCGCAAATTTCAGCATCAGCGGCTTTCTTGCCCCGCAGTGTCCGCAAGGCGTTGATATGCTGCAAGGCGACGATGCAATCAGCTTGCTGCCGCTGGAGTTGCGTGCCCGTTTGCAGCCGTCCATTGGTACAGCCATGATGGCGTTTTGCGAGGATCGCGGTGGCATTGCGGCGGTCTGGTTGAATGCCTCCACGCCACCCACAGCAGCGGCGCATGGGCAAATGCATTTGGCCGCAATCGCCCTGGCCGCACAAATCCGACTCGCGGGCGCACAGGTAGAAGTGCGTCAGATATTGCGCCAATTGATTGAGGTCACGCAGACCCTGCCCTTGGGCATTGTGGTGGTACCCGGTGATGCAGGTCCGGGCCACGTCAACCAGTATGCGGCACGCTTTTTGGATGTAGCCGCAGGCGATGTGGGCGCAGCCACCCTGGCAGCAAAACTAACCGCATTGGCAGCGCGCGCCACCAACGCGCAAGCCCTGCGCGCGCAGCTTGACCCGATCATGGACGGCAGCAACCGGCAAAGGCTGATGGGGTTGGTCTGGCACTTCGATACCGCGCCCACTGCCTTGCGTGTAACGCTCGCCCCGATCAATCCCGAGCAACCCGGCGACTGGCTCTGGCTGCTCGAAGACGTGAGCGCGGCCGAGGCGCAGGACAGCGAGCGCAAGCACCGCGAACACGAGATCCGTCAGCTCTCCGAAGCGGTGCAACAAACCACCGAGAGCATCGTCATCACCAATCTGAAAGGCGACATCGAGTACGTCAACCCGGCCTACCTGTACAACACCGGCTACAGCCGCGACGAGTTGCTGGGCAAAAATTCGCGTCTGCTGCAGTCGGGCCGCACGCCACGCTCCACCTACGAGTCGCTGTGGAAAGCGCTGGGCCAGGGCCTGTCGTGGAAAGGCGAGTTTTACAACCGCCGCAAGGACGGGAGCGAGTTCATCGAAGCGGTCAGCATTTCGCCCATCCGCCAGACCGACGGCAGCATCATCAACTACGTGGCGGCCAAGCGCGACATCACGCAAACCCGGCGGATGGAAAAGGAACTGCTGCGCGCCAAGGACTCCGCCGAAGCGGCCAATGTGGCCAAGAGCCAATTCCTGACCACCATGAGCCACGAGGTGCGCACACCCATGAACAGCATTCTGGGCATGGCGCAGTTGCTGATGCTCGAAGGCGGCTCCGACAGCGACCGCATCAGTTACGCCCGCACCATCCTCAATTCGGGCCAGACGCTGCTGCGCTTGCTCAACGACGTTTTGGACCTGGCCAAGATCGAGTCCGGCAAGGTCGAGCTGGAATCGATTGAGATCTCGCCGGTGCAGATCATGGCGCGCGCACAGGAACTGTTTTCGCAAAGCGCGCAGGCCAAGGGCTTGCAGATCGTGACCGGTTGGCGTGGCCCGGTGGCAAGCTACCTGGGCGACCCGCACCGCCTCACCCAAATGCTCTCCAACCTGGTGGGCAACGCGCTCAAGTTCACGCACCAGGGCAGCATCCGCATTGATGCCTGCGAGGTTTCCAGTCACGCCAAGATTGCCACGCTGGAGTTTTCGGTCACGGATACGGGCATTGGCATTGCCAACGAAAAAATCGACACCTTGTTCCAGAATTTCACGCAGGTGGACGCCTCCACCACGCGCCAGTACGGCGGCACCGGCCTGGGGCTGTCGATTGTGCGCACGCTGGCGCAACTCATGGGTGGCGAGGTCGGCTTGACAAGCGACGCGGGCAAGGGCTCACGCTTTTGGTTCCGCGTTCCAGCCGAGCGCCTGGCGGTCTATACCCCGTCGCCCGAGAAGCCACTCACCACCCAAAGCCTGGCGCACGTGGTACGCACGCCGCATTCGGCCCGCGTGTTGCTGGTGGAAGACAACCTGGACCACCAGCGCCTAAGCGAAGTGGTGCTGGGGCGGCTGGGCCTGAACGTGGCTACGGCCGAAAACGGCCAGCAAGCGCTCGACGCCATTGCGCAGGGCGAGACGGCGCAAATCGTGCTCATGGACTTGCACATGCCGCTGCTCGACGGCTACGCCGCTGCCCGGCAGATTCGGCAATGGGAGCAGGACCACGGCCAGGCACGGCGCACCATCGTTGCGCTTACCGCCAACGCCTTTGAAGACGACCGCCTGCGCTGCCTGGACGCGGGCATGGACGACGTGATCACCAAGCCGGTGTCGTTTGACAAGCTCCAGGCCACGCTGGCGCGCTGGTTGCCCGAGTTCGTCGAGCCGCAAGGCAACGTCAAGCTGCTTGATACGGCGCATGTGCGCGCGCTGCTGCAGGAGCTTTACCCCTTGCTGGAAAACAACCAGGTCGATGCCCTGGCCCGCTTCAAGGACTTGCAGGACGCCGTGGCCGACACGCCGCTGGCGCTGCCCATTGCCCAGGCCGGTGCGGCGCTGCAGGGCTTTCAGTTCGACGTGGCGCTGGCGCAATTGCAAGGGCTTGTGCTGCCGCCCTGACCATGAACCAGGCAACCACCCCGCCACCCATCACCCCCCCCGGGCGCGTCTATCTGGTAGGCGCGGGCCCCGGCGACCCCGAGTTGCTGACCCTGCGCGCGCTGCGCTTATTGCAGCAGTGCGACGCGGTGGTGTACGACCACCTGGTGTCCAACGCGGTACTGGAGTTTGTGGCAAGCGCTGCCAAGCGCATCTATGCGGGCAAGCGCCGCAATGAGCACACGCTGCGCCAGGAAGAAATCAACGCGCTGCTGGTTCAACTGGCGCAGCAAGGCAAGCGTGTGGTGCGGCTCAAGGGCGGCGACCCGTTCATCTTCGGGCGCGGTGGCGAAGAAATGCTGGCCCTGGCCGCGCACGGCATCGCGTTTGAGGTGGTGCCCGGCGTCACCGCTGCCAGCGGTGTGGCCGCCTACGCCGGTATTCCGCTCACCAGCCGTGACGCGGCGCAAACCTGTTTGTTTGTCACCGGCCACCTCAAGGACGGCACAGCCGACCTGGACTGGCCTGCCCTGGTGCGACCCCACCAGACCGTGGTGATCTACATGGGTCTGGGTGCACTCGCGCAAATATGCCAGCAGATGATCGCTCACGGCAGCGCGCCTGATGCAGCCATCGCAGTGGTGCAAGACGGCACCATTGCCACGCAAAAGGTGGTGGTGGGCACACTCTCCGACATAGCCGCGCGCGTGGCCAGCGCGGGCCTGAAGTCGCCATGCCTGACCATCATCGGCGACGTAGTGCACATGCACGCAACGCTGGCGTGGTTCAAGCAAGCCAGTTGACCGCCAATTGCATCGCGAGGACCAGGGGCTGTCACTGCGAGGAGCGAAGCGACGCGGCAGTCCATGCACCCCCAAAGACATGGATTGCTTCACTGCGTTCGCAATGACGGGGATGTGGTTCGCAATGACCGCCTCACGTCATCGCGAGCGAAGCGTGGCGATCCATGTCCGAAGGTATTCCTGCATGGATCGCCACGGCCTTCGGCCTCGCAATGACGAGGACGATTCCTGGAGAGGAACGCCTTTAGCGCCGCCGACTGCCTTTAGCTTTGGTAGGCCAGGTGCCCGCCCACCAGGGTGGCGCGCACGCGGCCCAGCAGTTCGTAGCCGCCAAACGGTGTGTGCTTGCCCTGGCTTTGCAAGGCTTGCGGCGTGACCGTCCAGATGGCGTTGGGGTCGAACACGCACACGTCTGCCGCCGCGCCCACCTGCAGCCGCCCGGCGCTGGCAGCCGTAGCGCCCAGTGAGGCACCCGCCACGCCCGCAGCGCGGCTGGTCACGGTGGAGAGCGCAGTGGCGAGACCGACGCCGCTTTCCTGGGCCCACTTGAGCGTCAGACACAGCAGCAACTCCAGCCCGGTGGCACCGGGCTCGGCTTCGGCAAAGGGCAGCGCCTTGGCGTCTTCGTCCACCGGCGTATGGTCGGACACCAGTGCGTCGATGCAACCGTCGGCCAGCGCCGCGCGCAGCGCATCGCGGTCGCGCTGTTGGCGCAGTGGCGGGTTCAATCGCATGCGGCTGTCAAAGTAGCCAATGTCCACGTCGGTAAAGAACAGCGAGTTGATGCTCACGTCGCACGTCACCGGCAACCCCTCGGCCTTGGCCTGGCGCACCAGCGCCACTCCGGCGGCGCTGCTCAGACGGCACAGATGCACGCGCGCTCCGGTGGAGCGCACCAGCTCAAAAATGGTGTGCAGGGCGATGGTCTCTGCCGCCACCGGCACACCGGAGAGCCCCATGCGTGTGGCGAGCGCACCGCTGGCGGCCACGCCCTTGCCCAGATACAACTCCTGTGGCCGCAGCCACACGGTAAAGCCGTA
The DNA here is from genome assembly GCA_903863395.1 of uncultured beta proteobacterium. Classification (GTDB taxonomy): domain Bacteria; phylum Pseudomonadota; class Gammaproteobacteria; order Burkholderiales; family Burkholderiaceae_C; genus Allorhodoferax. Next base: position 4,293 of record CAIPBW010000562.1, on the reverse strand, counting down.
GGTACTGGCGTACTGCAAGGCGCGCTGCAATACCTGGGTGCTGACCAGCGGCACCTCGGCCTGGCTAAAGCCAATGCAGCCGGCCTGCGTGAGTTGCAGCATCTCGGTGAGCACTTCACCCTCCAGGTTGCGCGTGAGCGCTCCCAGCGGAAACACCCGCGCCTGGTGCAGACACTCGGCGCGATGGCGCAGCATTTCCACCAGACCGGGTTCGTCCAGCACCGGCTCGGTGTCGGGCGGGCAAACCACGCTGGTCACGCCCCCGGTCACCGCTGCGGCCATCTCGGAGGCGAGCATGCCTTCGTGCTCGTGGCCGGGCTCGCGCAGGCGCACCGCCAGGTCCACCAAGCCCGGCAGCACGATGCAGCCGCTGGCGTCAATCACACGCTCGGGCACAAAGTCTTTGGGCAGGGACTTGATCGCCACCACCACGCCGTCGGCAATCGCCACATCGGCTTGTTCATCCAACCCGCTGGCGGGGTCCATCACGCGGCCAGCTTGAATCAGCGTCTTCATAGTGCGTCCTTTATGTGGCGTCATTGCCGGCCACGATGCTCATCACCGCCATGCGCACGGCGATGCCGAATGTCACTTGCGGCAGGATCACGCTCTGCCCCCCATCGACCACAGCCGAGTCGATTTCCACGCCCCGGTTGATCGGGCCGGGGTGCATCACGATGGCATCGGGCTGGGCCAGTTGCAGCTTCTCGGGCGTGAGGCCAAAGCTCTTGAAATACTCGTGCGTCGAGGGCAGCAGCGCGCCGCTCATGCGCTCGTTTTGCAGGCGCAGCGTGATGATCACGTCGCAGCCGCGAATGCCTTCTTCCAGGTTGTTGAAAACGCGCACCCCCATCGGTGCCATGTCGGCAGGCACCAGCGTCTTGGGGCCGACCACGCGCACTTCGGCGCAGCCCAGCGTGGTCAGGGCGTGGATGTCGGAGCGCGCCACGCGCGAGTGCAGCACGTCGCCCACAATGGCCACGGTCAGGTTGGAAAAATCCTTCTTGTAGTGGCGGATGGTGAACATGTCGAGCAGACCCTGTGTCGGGTGCGCGTGGCGTCCGTCGCCGGCGTTGACCACATGCACGTGCGGTGCCACATGCTGGGCAATCAGGTAGGGCGCGCCCGACTCGCTGTGGCGCACCACAAACATGTCAGCCGCCATGGCGCTGAGGTTGGCAATGGTGTCAAGCAGCGTCTCGCCCTTGGCAGTGCTCGAGCGCGCGATGTCGAGGTTGATCACGTCGGCCGAGAGCCGCGTGGCGGCAATCTCAAACGTGGTGCGCGTGCGCGTGGAGTTCTCGAAGAACAGGTTGAACACGCTTTTGCCGCGCAGCAGCGGAACCTTCTTCACCTCGCGGTCGTTGACCGAAACGAAGTTGGTAGCGGTGTCCAGAATGTGCAGCAAGGTGGCCCGGGGCAGGCCTTCGAGCGAGAGCAGATGAACCAGCTCACCGTGCTTGTTGAGCTGGGGATTGCGTTTGTAGAGCATGCCTACACCTCTTTCACAACAAAACTGAAAACTCCGGCCTCGCTGCACGCCAGCGACAGCGACTGATTGGGCGCAAGGGTCACGCGCGCGGCGGCAAAGTCGGGCTGGATCGGCAACTCGCGCCCACCGCGGTCCACCAGCACGGCGAGCTTCACGCTGGCCGGGCGGCCATAGTCAAACAGCTCGTTGATCACGGCGCGCAGGGTGCGCCCGGTGTAGAGCACGTCGTCAAGGATCAGGATGTCGGCCCCATTGACGTCAAACGGCAGCAGCGTCTGCCCGCCCGAGGACAGGCCGCGCTGCGCAAAATCGTCGCGGTGCATGGCCGACGACAGGGTGCCGGGTTTCCCCGGCAAACCCAGGTCCGTCTGCAGGCGTTGCGCCAGCCAGGCCCCGCCCGAGGGGATGCCGACCAGGCGCATGTCCGCCTGTCGCATCTGTTGTACGCCGCGCAGCAGTTCGCGGTACAGCGCCTGCGCATCCAGTGTCAAGTTACTCACGGCAAACTCCTCAAAAATTGCTCCAGAATGATGCAGGCCGCTGCGGCGTCGGCGTCGCGCGCACCCGACTGCAGCGCCTCGGTGGTGCTGTAGCGCTCGTCCACCTCAAACACCGGCAGGCCAAAGCGGCCATGCAGCTGACGCCCAAACTTTTTGGCGCGCACGGTGTTCTCGTGGGACGCGCCATCGGGGTGGTAGGGCACGCCAATCACCAGCGCATCGGGCTGCCATTCGCGCAGGCGCAGCGCAATCTGCGCAAAGCGCGCGTCGCCCTGGGCCTGGATCGACGCCAGCGGCTGCGCCGTGCGCAGCAGGCGGTTGCCCACGGCCACGCCGGTGCGCTTCTGCCCAAAGTCAATTGCCAAAAAAGTATTCAACGCCGCACCGACCGTGGCCACTGGTGGAGTGAACACCGCTTGCGTCACGCGTGGCCCGCCTGTGTGGAAAGCATCCAGGCCTGCAGGCCCAGCAGTTGCAGGGCCTTGTCGTAGCGATCTGCAACCGGGGTGTCAAAGATGATGGACTGGTCCGCATCCACCGTGAGCCAGGCGTTTTCGCCCAGTTCCGACTCCAGTTGCCCCTCGGCCCAGGCCGAATAGCCAAGCGAGACCAGCACCTTGCGCGGACCCGATCCGCCCGAGAGCGCCTCCAGCACGTCCCTGGAGGTGGTCATCTCCAGCCCACCGGGAATGGTCAGGGTAGAGGCGTAGAGCGACTGCTCGGGCTTGTCGCTCTGCGAAAAAATCGGTTCGTGCAGCACAAAGCCGCGGTCGCGCTGCACCGGTCCGCCGTGGAAAACAATGCCGTCGGCCAGATCGGGGCGGGATAAGGGAAGCTCCACCTTGTCAAACAGCGCAATCAGCCCGATGTCCGCAGGCTTGTTGATCACCAGGCCCATTGCGCCGCGCGGGCCGTGCTCGCAGACGTAGACCACGCTTTTGGAAAATATGTCGTCTTCCAGTCCGGGCATTGCAATCAGAAAGTGATTCGTCAGATTGATGGGAGCAGAATCGCCGGACATGCGGGGATTTTAACGGCTGTCATGCAAGCAACTTTCAATACCGGTCTGGTGTGGTTCCGCCGCGACCTGCGCGCAGACGACAACGCCGCCCTGCGCGAGGCGCTGCAGCGCTGCGCACAGGTGCACTGCGTCTTTGTGTTGGACCGCGACATTCTCGACCCCCTGCCCCGCAGCGACGCACGCGTGGCCTTTATCCACGCCTCGCTGCAAGAGCTTGACGCCAAGCTGCGCGCCTGGAGCGGCCAGAGCCAGGGCGGCCTGATCGTGCTGCACGCACGCGCCAGTCGGGCGCTGCCCGCGCTGGCACAACAACTCCAGGTGCAATGCGTGTTTGCCGCAGAAGATTACGAGCCGCAAGCAATTGCGCGCGACGCCACCGTGCAAGCCGCCTTGCAGGCGCAGGGCATTGCGTTTGAAACGGTCAAAGACCATGTGCTGCTGCAGCGGCGCGAACTGCTCACCCAGGGCGGCACGCCCTACACCGTGTTTACGCCCTACCAGCGCGCCTGGCTGGCACGCATGGAGACCCACCCGCCCCAGGCGGGCGAACCCAGCGCGGCACAGCGGCGCAAACTCGCGCCGCGCCCGAATCCGCATGACACCGAGCTGCCCACCCTCGCCGCCCTGGGCTTTGCCCACGCCAGGGTACCGGCAGGCAACGTGCCCGGCAGCAGCGGCGCGCAGCAACTGCTCAAGGACTTCTGGCAGCGCATCGACCGTTACGACCAGACGCGCAACTACCCCGCCATCAAGGGCCCGAGCTACCTGGGCGTGCATCTGCGCTTTGGCACCGTGTCGGTCCGCCAGTTGGTGGCGCTGGCGATGCAGCGTCGCCTGGAGGGCAGTGCCGGTGCCGCCGTGTGGCTGGGCGAACTGGTGTGGCGCGATTTTTACTTCCAGATTCTGGCCAATTTCCCGCATGTGGCATCGAGCGCGTTCAAACCCGCCTACGACCGCATCGTCTGGCTCCAGGGTGCGCAGGCGCAGGAACACTTTGCCGCCTGGTGCGAAGGCCGCACCGGCTACCCGCTGGTGGACGCGGCCATGGCGCAGCTCAACCAAAGCGGCTACATGCACAACCGCTTGCGCATGGTGGCGGGCAGTTTTCTGGTCAAGCATCTGGGTATTGACTGGCGCTGGGGCGAGCGCTACTTTGCCGAGAAGCTCAACGACTTTGACCTCGCCTCCAACAACGGCGGCTGGCAGTGGGTGGCCTCCAGCGGGTGCGATGCGCAGCCCTACTTCCGCATCTTCAACCCCATACGCCAAAGCGAAACCTT
>CAIPBW010000561.1 GCA_903863395.1 uncultured beta proteobacterium | reverse complement strand
TTGCCGCGCGGGCCTTCCTTGCCGGCCAGGCACTCGTCCACGTAGCGCCGCACCGGCGCGTCCCAGTGGCGCATATTGCTCATGTTGATGGCAAATTCCTTGGTGTCGGGCGGGATCTGCACGTTTTCTTCGGTCAGCACAAACGAGCCCTGCTCGCGGTCCAGCGTGAACATCACCACGCCGTCGCCCACGGTCAGCACCAGCGTGGTTTGCGGGCCATAGACGCAGTAGCCTGCGGCCACCTGCTGGCAGCCCGCTTGCAGAAAGTCCTGCTCGCTCACGCCCGCGCCTTCGGGCTTGTGCAGCACGCTGAAGATGGTGCCGATACTCACGTTGACGTCGATGTTGCTGGAGCCGTCAAGCGGGTCAAACAGCAGCAGGTATTCGCCTTGCGGATAGCGGTTGGGGACGACGTAGATGCCTTCCATTTCTTCGCTCGCCATGGCGGCCAGGTGGCCGCCCCACTCGTTGGCTTCAATCAGCACTTCGTTGGCGATGATGTCGAGCTTCTTCTGGATTTCGCCCTGCACATTCTCGCTTTGTGTGGCGCCCAGCACGCCACCGAGCGCGCCTTTGTTGACGGCCAGGCTGATGCCCTTGCAGGCACGCGCCACCACCTCCAGCAGCAGGCGCAGTTGCGCCGGAATCGAGCCGCCTACGCGCTGCTCTTCCACCAGGTAACGGGTCAGGGAAATTCTTCGGGTCATGACAAGTCCTCTCAATCTGCCAGCGCGCGGTCCACCACCTCGCGCACATCGTTGCTCAAATCGGCCTTGGCGGCCACGCGGGCCAGCGCCTCGCGGGCGGCGCTGCGGTAGGGTTCGGCCAGTTTCTTCCAGCGGTCCATGGCGCGTGCCAGGCGCGCAGCCACTTGGGGGTTGATGCTGTCAAGCTCGATCACGCGCTCACTCCAGAACACATAGCCCGCCGCGTCCACGCGGTGGAACGCTCCGGGGTTGGCGCTGCAGTAGCTGAAGATCAGGCTGCGCGCCCGGTTGGGGTTGCGGATGTTGAAGTCCGGGTGGCTGAGCAACTGGCGCACCGCTGGCAGCACTTGCCCGCCACGGTCGGGCGTGCTGGCCTGCAGGGCAAACCATTTGTCGAGCACCAGCTCTTCGTGTTTGAACAGCGCATGAAAGCGCGCCAGCGCCTGCGTTGCCAGCGGGTGGCCGCTGCCCACCAGCGCCGAGAGCGCGTGCAGCCGGTCGGTCATGTTGCCCGCATCCTTGAAGCGTTGCAGCACCTTGCCTGGCCAAACCGGGTCGCCGTTGTGGGTGGCGGCCAAACACCGGTAGTGCAGCGCCAGGCCCGAGAGAGAGCGCCGCCCGCACGAGAGTGTGTCGGGGCGGTAGCCGCCATTGTCCTGATGCGCCTCCAGCGCCCATTGCCAGTCGTCCTGCAAGGCCAGCGCCAGTTGCAGGCGCATGGCCGCGCGCACGGCGTGCACGCGCTGCGGGTCCACCACGTCAAGCTGCTCGGCAATGTAGGTCTCGGCGGGCAGCGTAAGCACCAGTTCCTTGAAGGCGGCATCCAGCGTGGGGTGGCGCAGCACGCTGCGCATGGCCTCCACATAGGCCGGGTTGAGCACGGGTGTGTCGGCTGGCTCTGCGTTGGTGGCGATGGCGTTGATGGCGCTGCGCAGCGCCAGGCGTTGCCCGGCTTCCCAGCGGTTGAAGGGGTCGCTGTCGTGCGCCAACAGCGCCAGCAGTTGCGCGTCGCTGTAGTCAAAGTCCAGCACCAGCGGGGCCGAGAAGCCGCGCAGGATCGAGGGCACGGGCTCTTCGGCCACGTTGACAAAGGTGATCGACTCGCTCGCCTGGGTGAGCACCAGCAGGTGCTGGTCTTCGCCCGCGAGTTGGCCTGCCTGCACGTGCAGGGGCAGGGCTTGACCGCTGGCGCTGCCCAACAGGCCCAGGCTGACCGGGATCACAAACGGCGCTTTGGCGCTTTGGCCGGGCGTGGGTGCGCAGCTTTGGTCAAAGTGCAGGGTGTAGGTCTGGGCGGCACTGTCGTAGCTGCCGCGCGCTGCCAGGTGCGGCGTGCCGGCCTGGCTGTACCAGTGCTTGAACTGCGGCAGCAGGCGCGCCAGGGCCGAGTCGGGGTTGGCGTCGGCAATGGCCTGGGCAAAGTCGTCGCAGGTGACGGCCTGGCCGTCAAAGCGCGCGAAGTACAGCTTCATGCCCTTGGCAAAGCCTTCGCGGCCCACCAGGGTTTGCATCATGCGCACCACCTCGGCACCTTTTTCGTAAATGGTGACGGTGTAGAAGTTGTTGATTTCGATGTAGCTGTCCGGGCGCACCGGGTGGGCCATGGGGCCCGCGTCTTCGGGGAACTGCGCGGTGCGCAGCACGCGCACGTCCTCGATGCGCTTGACCGCGCGTGCCGACGCATCGGCACACATGTCCTGCGAGAACTCCTGGTCTCTGAATACCGTGAGCCCCTCCTTGAGGCTGAGCTGAAACCAGTCGCGGCAGGTGATGCGGTTGCCAGTCCAGTTGTGGAAGTACTCGTGCCCGACCACACTTTCGATGTTGGCGTAATCCACATCGGTGGCGGTGGCCTGGCTGGCCAGCACGTACTTGGTGTTGAAGATGTTGAGGCCCTTGTTTTCCATGGCACCCATATTGAAGTCGCTGGTGGCAACGATCATGAAGCGCTCCAGGTCCAGCGGCAGGCCAAAGCGCGCCTCGTCCCAGGCCACGCTGGCCATGAGCGAGTTCATGGCGTGCTCGGTCTTGTCCAGGTCGCCCGCGCGCACAAACACCTGCAACAGATGCTCCTTGCCCGCACGTGAGGTGATGCGCTGCTCGCGCGCCACCAGCTTGCCTGCTACCAGGGCGAACAGGTAGCTTGGCTTCTTGTGCGGATCAACCCAGCGGGCAAAGTGGCGCCCGTCGTCCAGCGTGCCTTGTTCCACCAGATTGCCGTTGGACAGCAGCACCGGGTAGCGTGCCTTGTCGGCACGCAGCGTTACGCTGTAGAGCGCCATCACGTCGGGGCGGTCCAGGAAGTAGGTGATGCGCCTGAAGCCCTCGGCCTCGCATTGGGTGAAGAACGAGTCGTTGCTGACGTACAGGCCCGAGAGCTTGGTGTTCTTGATGGGCGCACAGGTGGTGAAGATTTCCAGATCAAAGGCGTCCGGCCCCTCGGGCAGGTTCTCCAGCACCAGCTTGCCCGCGTCAATCTTGAACGAGGTGCCCTGGCCGTTAACCAGCACGCGCGCAAGGTTGAGGTCGTCGCCGTCCAGGCGCAGCGCCTGCGCGGTCACATCCGGGTTGCGGCGCAGGCGCATCTTGTTGAGCACCCGTGTCTTGGCCGGGTCCAGGTCAAAGGCCAGATCGACGGCTTCAATCAGGTAGGCCGGCGCCGCGTAGTCGGCGCGGTGGATGGCAATGGCCGGGCCATCGGCTTCACGCAGTTGAAACATGCAAATTCTCCAGAAATCGGGTGTCAAACAGTTGGTGGTAGTCGCGCACATGCGCGCCGTCGGGTTCTTGCGCGGCGTTGGTTTTCATACGCCCTGCTTGAGGGACGCTTCGATGAATACGTCGAGGTCGCCGTCCAGCACCTTTTGGGTGGCGGAGACTTCGACGTTGGTGCGCAGATCCTTGATGCGGCTGTTGTCCAGCACGTACGAGCGGATCTGGTGACCCCAGCCGACGTCGGTCTTGGAGTCTTCGAGCTTTTGCTGTTCGGCCTGGCGCTTGCGCATCTCATGGTCGTACAGGCGGCTGCGCAGGCGCTTCCAGGCTACGTCGCGGTTGCTGTGCTGGCTGCGCCCGTCCTGGCACTGCACCACGATGCCGGTGGGGATGTGGGTCAGGCGCACGGCCGAATCGGTCTTGTTGATGTGCTGGCCACCCGCGCCGCTGGCGCGGAAGGTGTCGGTGCGCACGTCGGCGGGGTTGATGTCGATCTCGATCGAGTCGTCAATTTCGGGATAGACAAACACCGAGGCAAACGAGGTGTGGCGTCCGCCCGACGAGTCAAACGGCGACTTGCGCACCAGGCGGTGCACGCCGGTTTCGGTGCGCAGCAGGCCAAAGGCGTATTCGCCCTCGATCTTGATGGTGGCCCCTTTGATGCCCGCGGTGTCGCCTGCGGTTTCGTCTTCCATCGTGGTCTTGAAACCCTTGCGCTCGGCGTACTTGAGGTACTGGCGCAGCAGCATGCTGGCCCAGTCGCAGGCCTCGGTGCCGCCCGCGCCGGCCTGGATGTCCAAAAAGGCATTCATCGGGTCGGCCGGGTTGTTGAACATCCGGCGGAATTCCAGGTCCTTGATGATGGTGGCGAGCTTTTCGGTCTCAGCCTCAATCGTGAGCAGGCCGGCAGTGTCGCCATCGTCCTTGCTCATCTCGAACAGTTCGGAGTTGTCGGAGAGTTCGCGCTCCAGGTTGTTGAGCGTGAGCACCACGCCGTCGAGTGCCTTTTTTTCCTTGCCCAGCTCCTGGGCGCGCTTGGGGTCATTCCAGACCGTGGGGTCTTCCAGCGATGCGTTGACGGTTCTCAGCCGTTCTGCTTTGGCATCGTAGTCAAAGATACCCCCGTAACTCGCGCGTTCTGGCGCTCAGGTCGGCCAGTGTCGAGCCAATAAGGTTGATGCGTTCTGCTTCCATGGTGCTTATCCTGTTGTAGTGTGGTTCTGCAAGTAGGCGCGCATTTTCTCATGCCTTGCAAAACCGCGTCATGCAGGGGCGGTGCCGCGGAGCCCGAGCCGCGCGGACGCTGCCATGGATGGCGTGCAAGCGCGCAAGCATCACGCTATGGCCTTACGGCCTTGCGACGACGCGAGGCCGTCATTGCGAGCGAAGCGCGGCAATCCATGCGGTTAGAAGTCATGGATCGCCACGGCCTAGCGGCCTCGCGATGACGAGGGGGCGTGGCCTCGCGATGACGAGGTAGTGAGGGCGGCCTCAATGATGACGAGAGGGCGGCCTCGCGGTGACCGCATACCGTTGCTGCGCTTATGCGATAAAGCGCTCGATCAGGCGTGCCAGCACTTCGGGCTGGTCGTGGTGCATCATGTGGCCGGCGTCCTGGATTACGGCGGTCTCTACGTTGGGCACGTGGAGCAGGCGCTGATGGTATTCGTCCAGGGTGTACTTGCCCTTCCACCACAGGTCCATGCTGTTGTCCGAGGCTTCCACCGACAGCACCGGCATAGACAGGCGGCGGTACAGTGCTAGCACTTCTTCGAGCTGGTAGAGGTGGGCACCGGCCACCTTGTGCGCGGTGTGGCCCAGAATGCTCCATCTGCCGTCCTGCTTTTGTCCGGCCCAATGCTGGGCCAGCCAGTTGGCCTTGTCCTGGCCCAGGCGCGGGTTGGTTTTCATCAGGCGCCGTGCAACGCCGCTCACGGCGTCGTAGGCGCGCAGGTCCAACTCACCCCGGTGCAGTTGCTTGAGGTCGTCCATCCACTTGGCGTAGCGTGCGCTGGCCTGGTCGGGCGAGGTGGCGGGCAGGCCAAAGCCTTCCAGGTTGATGAGGCGGCGCACACGCTCGGGGCGCACGCCGCCGTAGATCATCACCACGTTGCCGCCCAGGCTGTGGCCGACCAGGTTGACGGGGGTCGATGGCGCGTAATGGTCCAGCAGAAAGTCCAGATCGGCCAGGTAGTCTGGAAACCAGAAGTTGTCTACCCCACCGGCATCGGTGCGGCCATAGCCGCGCCAATCGGGGGCAAGCACGTAATGGTCGTGGCTTAGGGCATCCACCACAAACTGGTAGCTTGCGGCTACATCCATCCAGCCGTGCACCAGCACCAGCGGAATTTTTCCGGGTGCGGGGTCACCCCAGACCTGGACGTGGTACTGCAAATTGCGGATCGGGACAAACTCGCTGCGGCAGGGTCTTTTGACTTGGTACATTCGGGGGATCATACGGAGACAAGCCATGACCGTCAGTCAAAACAGCGACAAAGCAGTTCCCACCAGCGCGCCGGGGGGCGCGCCTGCCGGCCAGGTGCCTGCCCCCTACGCACGCCAGCACACCGCCTACCAGTGGCAGGTGCCAGCGCAGTTCAACATCGCCCAGGTCTGTTGCCGACGCTGGGCCGAGCGCGACGATGCTACAAAAAGAGTAGCTATCCACGCCTATTCGGCCGACGCCGCCGGGGTTGCCTACACCTACGCCGCGTTGCTGGAGCGCGCCAATAAGCTGTCCAATGCGCTACACGCTCTGGGCGTGCAGCGCGGCGACCGGGTCGGGATCGTGATGCCGCAGTGCTTTGACACCGCCGTGGCCTACATGGCGGTGCTGCAAATGGGCGCAGTGGCCATGCCCTTGTCGCTGCTGTTCGGGCCTGAGGCGCTGGAATACCGCTTGCGCGACAGCGAAGCGGTGCTCGCCATTTGCGACGCCAGCGCGCTGGCCGACATGCAGGCCACGCGCGCCACCTGTACAGCGCTGCGCTGCGTGCTCGGCGTGGGCGCTGCGGCCACGCTCGGCTTGTGTGATCAACGCCTGGACGACGCGCTCGCGCAGCAGCCCGGCGACTTTGCCCCGGTGGCTACCGTCAGCGACGACCCCGCTGTGCTGATCTACACCAGCGGCACCACTGGCAACCCCAAGGGCGCTCTGATTGCGCACCGTGGGCTGATCGGCAACCTGCCCGGCTTTGTTGCCAGCCAGAACTGGTTTGGCTTTGGCCTGGAGCAGCCACTGAGCAGCCTGTGCGCCCAAACGCAGGCGGCCCAGGCGGACATTCACAGCGTGTTCTGGTCGCCCGCCGACTGGGCCTGGACCGGCGGGCTGATGGACGCGCTCCTGCCCACGCTCTACTATGGCCGGCGCATCGTGGCCTACAACGGGCGTTTTTCGGCGCAGACGGCGCTTGAGCTGATGGGCCAGTGCGGCGTGACGCACACCTTTCTTTTTCCCACGGCACTCAAGGCGATGATGAAGGCCTACCCCGGCACGCCCGAGTGCAGCGTGCGCCAGCAATTCGGCTTGCAGTTGCAGGCCCTGATGAGCGCGGGCGAGGCGGTGGGGGACGCGGTGTTTGGCTACTGCGTGCAGCAGCTTGGCGTGCAGCCCAACGA
>CAIPBW010000560.1 GCA_903863395.1 uncultured beta proteobacterium | reverse complement strand
TCTTGCCGCGTGTGGGACTACGGTGGTATTCGCGGGCTGCGTCGCGCAGATCTTGTTCGGCCGTTGAAAGTTTAGTCATGCTTGCGATTCTCCTGAGTTCTTGGTGTCGCCATTGTGACCCTCCGACCCGTGGCGACTCTGACCGAGATCAAGCTAAGCGCAATCGATGCTCAGTCCCCGACGCAAATACCCAGGTCGCGTGCCGTCTGCAGCGTATCGCTGTCCAGCGGCACGGCTTTCATGCGCCCGGCCACCTCTTCGAGCGCGATGTAGTTCACGTTGGGGAAGGCCAGCGCCACCATCACGCCCGAGAGGCCCTCATCGAGCGCGCGCACGGCGGCTGCGCCAAAACGCATGGAGGCCAGGCGGTCAAACGCTGTGGGGCTGCCCCCGCGCAGCAGGTGCCCCAGCACCACCACGCGCGTGTCCTTGCCGGTGCGCTCCTGCAGTACCCGGGCAACGCGCTCGCCCACGCCACCCAGGCGCTCGGCATGGCCCACCTCGGCCGGTTCGAGCACGTCCAGATGGCCGTCGCGCTGCGATGCGCCTTCGGCCACCACCACCACCGAATAGACCTGGCCGTCTGCGTCGCGCCGATTGATGTGTGCCACCAGCTTGTCCATGTCATAGGCAATCTCGGGCATCAGGATCGCATGCGCGTTGCCGGCAATGCCTGCGTGCAGCGCGATCCAGCCAGCGTAGCGGCCCATCACCTCGACCACCATCACGCGCTGGTGGCTCTCGGCGGTGCTGTGCAGGCGGTCCAGACACTCGGTGGCAAAGGCCACGGCGGTGTCAAAACCAAAGGTGGTCATGGTCTTGTCCAGATCGTTGTCAATCGTCTTGGGCACACCCACCACGCGCAAGCCCTTGTGGTGCAGTGCGTTGGCAATGGTGAGCGAGCCGTCGCCCCCCACCGACACCAGGGCGTCGAGTTCCTTGCGGGCAAAGTACTCCAGAATTTCGTTGGAGCGGTCAATCTCGCCCACGCTGCCATCGGGCATGCGCGTGGGAAAGTGCAAGGGGTTGCCCTTGTTGGTGGAACCCAGCATGGTGCCGCCCAGGTGCCCGATGTCGCGCACCTGGCTGCGCGTGAGCCGGAACACGCCGCCTTCGACATAGCGCTCCGGGAACAGGATGCCGTTGAAGCCGTCGCGAATGCCATAGCACTCCCAGCCCCGATTGGCTGCGGCAATCACCACGGAGCGGATCACGGCGTTGAGGCCTGGTGCATCGCCTCCACCGGTACAAATGGCGATGCGCTTGATGTGGTGATGGGTCATACAAAATTCCTGCAATGGCGCAATTATGCGTGAGCGATTTGACAGACAAATTTTTCTGCGATCATTGGCCCATGCAAGCGCCCCTGCCCTCCCCCGAGCCGCCGCTCCTGGTGGCCTGCCTGTGCGCCCAGTGGTGCGGCACCTGCCGCGACTACCGCGCGCCATTTGACCAACTGGCCCTGAAGTTTCCCGACGCGCGCTTTCTCTGGATCGACGTGGAAGACCAGTCCGACCTGGTCGACCCGATCGAGGTGGAAAATTTTCCGACGGTGCTGCTTGCACTCGGCTCACAACCCAAGTTCTTCGGACCCATCACCCCGCACATTGACACCCTGCGCCGCCTGATTGAAACCGTGGAAACCCAGCATTGCGTTGGCACAGCCGACGCTACC
>CAIPBW010000559.1 GCA_903863395.1 uncultured beta proteobacterium | reverse complement strand
CCGAGGCTGGTGATGGCCAGAACCATCGCCAGGATCGAGATCGTCAGGGCGGTGCGGTTCTTTTGCTTGTCAGCGCTGCTTTCAATCAGCTCGGTCGTATCTAAAGCATCCATTTTCAACCTTCAATCGTTAGGACATTTGACCGCTTTGCACCGTGATTTCCAAGCCACAGTGGTCTCTGACGAGACTGGCTAGCGGCCGCAAATTACGCTACAGTACACGGAGGTGTTGGCAGCTTAGCACAGATGTTTTTCAAGTTGACACAAGACGCCGACCGGAAGGCAAATGAGGTTTTCAATGCGAGGTGAATCGGCAATGTGGCGAATCGTTTTAGCGATGGCCACTCGCATACTGCTACTGCTCGCGATCGGTACACCCCTGTGGGCGAGTGCTCAACCGGTTGCGGTACGCGATCTGGCTGTGCTGGTGGACGCAAGCGGTACAGAAACCATTGCCAGTGTCAGCAGCGCCGATGCGCAGCAGCGTTTTGTTCCACTGGCGGGGGTGTTCAATGCCGGCTACACCCATAAAGTGCACTGGCTGCGCTTTACCTTGCCAGTTGCCGCTTCGCCCTGGTGGCTGGAGGTGGCACCCGCCTACCTCGACGACCTGCAACTTTTTGAGCCCACGGCCACAGGGTTTAGCCAGCAGCATGCGGGAGACCGACTGCCTTTTAGCAGTCGGCCCGAAAAGTTCCGTAATTTCATCTTCAAGCTCGGGCCTGCCGATGAGCAGCGCAGCACCTATTTCCTTCGCCTGCAAACCACCAGCAATTCGATGGCCACGCTGCAGTTATGGCAGCCCGATGACTTCACCGTGGCCAAGGCTACCGATTACCTGAAGATTGGCATTTCCTACGGCTTCATGCTGTTTACCCTGCTGACCAACATCATTCTCTGGCTGGTACTGCGCAAGCCGGCATTTGGCTGGTTCGCCCTGTTCATCTTCTCCAACCTGGCGAGCAACTTTGCCAAAGATGGGCTGATGAGCCAGTATTTGCTACCCGATGCGCCCAGGGCGGCCGATTACCTGGTCGGGTGCACCATGTTCTTCTTCCTCTCCGCCAGCGCGCCTTTTTTGCGGCACGTGCTGGAGATCACGCGCGCAGAAAAATTTCTCTTTGCGCTGTACCGCCTTCAGGTCGTAGTGCCTTTGGTGATGATGGTGTTTGTCTTCACCGATTACTTCACGGATGCCAGGCAGTTCACTCTGGCTTTTTCGTTCCTGGCCGCAGTGGTCGTGCTCATTCGGTCGATCAAAAATTGGCATGCCGACGAGCCCGAGACGCGCTACGTCAGCCTGGGCATGACACTGTTCCTTTTGGGCGGAATGAATGCCGTGCTGATTGTGCTGGGCCTGGTTCCGGGCGGGCTCTCGGGCGGAACCTTGCAGCAAGCTGCCTACGTTTTGGCGATTCTGATTTTCCAGATTGCCTTGACCTTGCGTTTACGCAGGCTAGGCGAACTTCATCTCCAACTGGAGCAACAACACGCACGCTTGCGTGAGGAGCAAGTGCTGATTGAGCAGCAGGCGCGAACAGAACTCAAAAGTGGCCTGAGCCAGAAGATTGCCCTGCTGGAAGCCCTGGAGCAAAACCAGACGGAATTGGAAAAGAAAGAGTTTCTGTGGCGCCGCGCCATCGAGGGCTCGGGCGACGGCGTGTGGGACTACAACGTGCAAACCGGTGAAGTCAACTTCTCCGACCGCTGGGTCGAGATGCTGGGCTATGAAAAAACCGAGATCGCTGGACGCTACGAAACCTGGGGCAACCTGCTCCATCCAGACGACCGCCAACGGGTCCTTTCAGCCGATCAGGCCAGTCGCAACGGCGAAACCGCCACCTTCCGCGCTGAATTTCGCATGCGATGCAAGGATGGAAGCTACCGCTGGATTTTGAGTCGCGGAACCGTTGTCAGCAGAGGTGGCGATGGCAAGGCACTGCGCATGATTGGCACCCACACCGACCTCACCGCGGTGCGCCAGGCCGAGGCCAAGATCGAACGCATGTCGTACTACGACGGCCTTACCAACCTGCCCAACACCTACTTGTTTGAGAGCACACTGCAAAAGGAACTTGCCAGCGCTGCAAACGATGGCGTCTACGGGGCCGTACTGTTTGTTCGCCTGGATGCATTGAACCCGCTTAACGCCCCCCCCAGCCTGCGCTGCAGCGATATGCTGGCAATGGAAATTGCCCACCGCTTCCACGCCGTTGTACGCCCACCCAACACCCTGGCGCGACTGGACTCCTGCCAATACGCCGTGATCATGCCGCGCCTGCATTCCGTGCAAAAGCAAGCCAGCCTGCTGGCAGAGCAACTTGAAGGGAATCTGCGTGAAACCGTCGAACACCCGGTGCTGATCAACGACGTGCAGCATTTTTGCCGCATTCAAGTCGGCATCGCCTTGATGCACGGCCTGGAGTCGGTCGCCGACGTCACCGATCGCGCCAATCACGCCCTCTCCCAGGCGGTGGCTGGGTCTTCGCACGCAACTGGCGCAGCGGACACTGCCCCAAAGTAATCCTATGCACTCGAAAGGAACCCCATGAAATACCTGATGCTACTTTTGCTACTGCCCCAATTTGCTTGGGCAGACGATGGTCACTGCTACAAGATCAAGGATTTCGACAACAAGAACTATTGCCTGGCAATCGCCAAAGGCCAGGAATCGTACTGCGCCAAGATCGCAAAGGACGCCCTGCTGCACCTGTGCATGGCGGAGTTGACCGGCCAAGTTGCCTACTGCGACCACATCAAGATGGCCGACGAAGCCGCCAACTGCCGACGGCTCTTTCGCTACAAATAGAAAAGCGTAGGCCTTTGTCGGAATCAGCCTTCGGTAATCACCCGATCATTCAAGGGTTGGACCGGGCGGGCATTGCGCCGGAACGGGAAGTTGTTGATCTGCTCGCGTGAAATGTTCACTTGCGTCTTGAGAATGAAGAAGCGCACCCCCTCGGTACACGGAGGCGTGGTAAGTGACCCCTCGTAGCTGAAGTACTGCAGTTCCTTGGGCAGCAAGTTGGCGGGGTTGAACACCACTTCATCGGGTGCCACCTCTGGCCCCTCGGCTGCAGGCGCATGGGTCCACAGCGTCTTGATGCCTGGATTCTCGTTGCCCTCTTTCAGCAGCACCCCCAGCACCGCCAATTTTCCTTCGGCGCTCTTGTGCACAAAGTGCACCACCATCTCCATCGGCTTGCCGTCAATCTGCTCCTCGCTGGGGCGGTGAAAGTGGAATTGCAACAGGTCATACGCAATACCATCGATGCGCAGCTTGCTGCCCGCAGGCACATTGACCTGAATCGTATGCCCGTTGTTGAGCAGGCGCAGCGGCCCGGCCTTGTAGTCGGGCGCTACACCGATGCGCCCTTTGACAAACGGGCCACGGATGTTCAGCGGTGCTTGCGACTTGCCGTTGCCGCACGTCGGGAACTGGCTACCCCAGCGCTCTGGCCCCATGGCACCTTCATAACCCCAATGCGGCGCAGCGTGGGCGTCTTTCTTGTCGGCACCATGCTCTTTGGCCTTGGCGTCACCGTGGCCGCCCGCAGCGGGCGGTTCGCCGTGCCCAGAGTCAGCCGCCGCAACCTCTGGCTGAATGGCGCACTCCGACATCACCTTGACTTTTTCGCCGGTCGCAGCCAGGCCGATCTGGGCGGCGCAAATTGTGTTCTTGCGACCGCTCCAGTCGGACAACTGCAAGGCTTTCTGGAACGCCTCGGCCACGCCGGGGTCAGAACTGCCCTTGGTCAGCATGCGCAGGGCACCCAGCCCGAGTTGACGCTCGACCGACAACACCTTTTGCTGCTTGTACAGACCTTCCACGTCCTGCAGTAGCGGGCCATTGGCCACGGCAGCCTTGACGGCGTCAAGCTCCAGGGCTTTGGCTTTGAGCGGCACGACCTCTTCGTTGACTGCGGCCAGTGCTTCTCCTGCGGCCTTGACCTTTTTCTCGGATTCCTTGAGCAAGTCCTCGTGCGCCTTGCTCGCCGTCTCCATTTCGGTCAAGGCTGCATGGGCCTGGTTTCCCTTTTGCAGGTTTTGCCAGCCAAAAAAGCCGGCGCAAATCAGGGCCAGCACTAGTACAACTTCGGCAATGGTTCTTTTCATATCGACTTTCTCGGAGTCATCGCATTGCTAAACACAATGCACGTTGTTGAAAACTCGGCATGAGCCGGGCAAACTTGAGCAAACTGCCCGCAAGGCTCCCTTACGCCGCACATGGTCAGCGGTCTCCCCTGAAAGAGATACCACTGCCGGAACTGTCGACGGCAATCAGGTCCATACGCCACGACTTTCCTGCCAAACCAGACTTGTAGATCACCGCTATCCCATTGAAATCGACTCCATTGGGACGGTCCTTGGTGCGCAAGCAAATGCCGCCCACGCCACTGATGGGTATGTGCAGTGTCACCTTGAACATATTGGCGCTAACAAGCGGTTGCAGCGCCAAACTGGTCAGATCGCAATAGTTCAGAGAGGTCACACTGGTAACCGTTCCCGTTGGGGTAAGCCGAAGGGTTGTCTGGTTGGAGGTAATGCCGTCATACCAGGTACCCTGCCAAGACGGTGTGCCCTGCACGTCGCCGTAGCCGGCAAAGTTGCTCAGGTTGTAGGTGGCCGCATCCAAAGCATTGGAGGTAAAACTCAAGGTGTTATTGGCCGCCGATGTAATTGCGCTGGCGGTAAAGTTGTAGCTGGAGAGCGTGGCACCAAGAATATTCGCTTTGCCGACCAAGGGCGCCGGGCTCTTGGAAACCTGAAAGGCACGCAGGGTGTCAATCGTCGCCGCTCCGCCTGCTCCCAACGTGACCGTTCCGGAAAAAATCGACGGCGTGGCAGACACTGGATTTTCAAAGTACACCGCATACCATTCATGCGATGGCGTAGCGATACTGAGCAACTCCTGCGTTCCTGCAATGACGCTGTAGACGCCCATCAGTTGGGTCGGGCCTGGAGTTGGGGGCACAGTGACGACACCATCGGGGAGTTTGACTTCGGGAACAGACGTCCCCGGCCCCGAAACCGTGCCGCCGCAAGCGCCAAGCACGGCCAACACCCCCAACAACAGGGCGTGACTCAGGCGGATGAAGATTGGCACTTGGGTTGCTCCTTTAATGCCGCACCCAACCCAACTGCAACCAATGGCAGGTGTCGGGCTTGAACGGCCAGGCGATGTGATGCACCAGGGTAGCTTCGGGAAACACCGACGAAGTCAGATGGTCCAGCCACTCGCCGGTTGCACCCAACTCTTCAAACCAGTGCTGGTCCAACGCGGCGCTATCGGACGTGCCCTGCACGCGCCGCTGCATTGCCGGCAAACGGTGCTGGCCGCGGGGGCGCTCCACCGGGCCGGAATAGACCTCGTGCAGGCTGCCCCACTCGCGCCCGCGCAGGCGACGTACCAAGTGCGCTATGTTTTCGCTGGCCTGGTCCGGGTCGGCGCAATGAAAGCGGTATTGGCCCAACACATTGTCAAAGAATATGCAGGCGTTCGGCCGGTCCTGCAGCAGTTGCTCCAGGTTGGCAAACGCGTCCGAGCGATGGCACGTCAACGCGCAGTCGCTGGCCTTGAGCGCGGCACCGTGGCGCCAACGAAACAGCGGTGCCGCCAGCGGGTCAATATCCCAGGTATCCACTTTGGCAAAGCCCTGCAGCCAGTTTGAAGACATCATCCAGCCTGCACTCGCACCAATCAACAGCAGTTCAGACGACGCGTGCTCGCAGCCTGCCAAGGCAGTTGCAATCTCTGTACAGGTCTGGTGCCACGCGGCTTGTGAGCGCCACGCCCGCCCATGCCAGAAGATGCCGCCCGACAGGTTCATGACAAGCCGATCCGGTTGAACTGACTCACCCCCAACTCGTCCATGCTGCGCTGCTCGTGCTTGCGCACGTGGGTCGCAAACGCAAGCTGCTCCTTCTCGTCGAGCGTCTTCATCTTGAGGCGCTCGCATTCGGCTTGGGTCATCTGCTGGCTCAGCCCCGCAATTGAATAGTTGGCGCGCGCGATATCCTGCGCCACGCGCTCCGACAAGGCAACCAACTGCGCCATGAATTGCCGGTGGTTGAGGGCGTCCTGCATGCCATGCGACATCGACTCGGCGCTATTGACACGCACGCGGTATTCCTCGTACAAGACCAGCAAGCGGCTTTGACTGGCCTCCAGCGTATCCAGCAGCTTTCTTGCACGCACCATTTCGGATTGAATCTGGGCCAGTTTGCGGTCGGCCTTGTCCACCATGATGGACCAACACTGTCGCGGCTTCACATGAACTCCTTTGCTGTCAGTGGTTCATTGCATTGCATACCCATCAACTCTGCAGCAGGTGCCTGATTTCCAGGCGCGCGGTAGATTCGTCTTCGCCCATGTGCATATCTTGCCGCAAAAAGTGCTCCATGGCCACGCGCAATTCAATCGCCAGGTCTATCTCGGCATTCGAGCCTGCCTGGTAGGCACCCACCTGGATCAGGTCGCTGTTTTGCTGGAAGAGCGACCACAGTCGCCTGAATCGGTTGGCCAGTTTGAGGTCCTCCGGTGCCAGCAGGTCCTGCATCACGCGCGAGATCGAGCCCACCAGGTCAATCGCCGGGTAATGCGCAGCGTCGGCCAGTTTGCGCGACAGCATCACTTGCCCGTCCAGCGACGCGCGTGCGATGTCCACAATCGGGTCACTGGCATCGTCCCCTTCGGCCAGCACGGTATAGATGGCGGTGATTGAGCCAAAGCCGTGGCGTCCCACGCCGCAGCGCTCGATCAAACTTGGCAGCAGCGCAAACACCGATGGCGGGTAGCCCTTGGCTGTGGGTGGTTCGCCAATGGCCAGACCGATTTCACGCTGCGCATGGGCCACGCGCGTAAGACTGTCTACGAGCAGCAACACATCAAGGCCCTGGTCGCGGTAATACTCGGCCACAATGTGCGCCAGCTGCGCCGCCTTGAGGCGCAGCACGGGCGACACATTGGCGGGGGCTGCCACTACCACCGACTTGGCCAACCCCTCGGGACCAAGCGACTCGGAGATGAAAGCCTGCACCTCGCGGCCACGCTCGCCCACCAGACCGATCACCACCACATCTGCCTTGGTAAAGCGCGTCAGCATGCCCAGCAGCACGCTCTTGCCCACGCCCGAACCAGCTATCAAGCCGACACGCTGACCGCGCCCGAGTGTCAACAATCCATTGATGGCCTTGACACCCACATCCAGAATGCGGTCAATCGGGCCGCGCTCCATCGGGTTGACCGGCAGGCCGCCCCAGCCCAAGCGGGTACTGCACTGCGGCTTGGGTTTTCCGTCCAGTGGCTCGCCACGCCCGTCGATCACCCGCCCGAGTAGCTCCGGCCCCACATTGGCGTAGCCGGAGTGGCTTAAAACCCGCACCAGGGCACCCGGCCCGATGCCGGTGGGTTCGGAAAACGGCATCAGGTACAGCGTCTTGTCGCTAAACCCCACCACCTCGGCCTCAATACGTTGGCCCGACTGGCCCAGCACCTCGCAACACGATCCAATCGGTGCCATGATGCCGCGCGCCTCCAGGCGCAGGCCCACCAGTCGCACCAGTGTGCCGCTGCGCGCGGGCGCACTGGCGCGCACGTGGGCAACCAGCTGATCAACTTCTTCTGCGAAATCGAGTTCAGACATCGTCCAGGTCCTGAGCAGGCTCTTCGTCGAGGAAGTTGTGCTCGACCTGCGCTGGCGCGGCTGCCATGCGGGGCAAGGCATCCTCGACGGCGCGCGTATCCGCAATGTGCTCGGCTGCGAGCCGCTTTGCGTCGAGCGCCGAAGACGCCTTCCAGCGCACCTCGTCAACGCTTAGCGCACGCGCCAATTGGCTCAGCCGATGTTCAATCAAATCCTGCACCATCGCGTCATTGGCGCTGGCGCGGGCACTGCCTGGTAGCAGGCTTGCATTGGCCTTGAGTTTGAGAGGCTGCGACCGGTTCAGGCCCAGGCGCTCACGCAACGCCTCCAGCCGAGGCAAGTCGGTCGGGTTGAGTTCGACCAGAATCATCGAGTCATCGAGCGATGCCAAGTCGTCCACGCAGCGCTGCACGACGCGCTCGATGGCTTTGCCATCCAGGCTCAGCTCGGCCAGCACCAATTGCTCGGCCAAGTGAAGTGCCAGGCGCTTCAAGGGCTCAAAATATTGCTGCGGCTCGCGCTTGAGTTGCGCGAGCGCTTCTTCCAGAGGTGCGAGCAGCGACTTGTCCTGCTCCTGCAAAGCCAGCAGTTCACCAGCCATTTCGACTTTTAGCCGCGCCTCGCAATCCGCAGCTCCCTGGGCGTAGGCCTGGGAACGGATGCTTTCCAACAGTTCGTCGCTGAGGGCGGCACTTATGGGGGGTGCGGGCTCGAAGTCGATGGGGTCGGGTGTTGCCAGGGGCGCCTCTGCGCCACCGTCGTCCAGTACCTCGTCGTGCACAACGTGCTGAGTTGCCGTGGCGGCTGCCGAAATGGTAGGAATCTCTTGCGGCCAGAAGCTTCGCGGCGTTGCGCGCGCCCACTGTTGTGCCGCAAAGCCAACGAGTACCGACGAGCGCGCCAACTCCGAAGGCTGCCAGACACGCGCTGGTCGCGCTTTGGGCATGCGTGACGAGGCGGCCTCAGACATAGTCGGCGCCACCACCTAAAACCAGTTCGCCCGCGTCCGAGAGCTTGCGTGCGATGCGCATGATGGTCTTCTGCGCTGCTTCCACGTCGGCCAGACGCATCGGCCCCTTGGCTTCCATGTCGTCCTTGAACATGCCGCGTGCGCGCTCGGACATATTGCCCAGGAATTTCTCTTTGACTTCTTCATTGGCACCCTTGAGCGCGCTCATCATCATGTCGGGTTCCACGTTGCGCATGAGCACCTGGATGCCCTTGTTGTCCACACCGGTCAGGTTCTCGAACGTGAACATGTTGTCCTGAATCTTCTGGGTCAGGTCGGCGTCCATGGCCCCCAGGCTCTTCATGACAGCGGCCTCCAACTCGGACTTGGTCAGGTTCATGATCTTGGCCGCGGCCTTGATGCCGCCAAAGCTCGATGACTTGGCCGATGAATTGTTGGAGAACTGTTTCTTCATGATGGATTCGAGCTCTTCCATCGCCGAAGGCTGCACCGTCTCGAGCATGGCCACGCGCTGCATCACCTCGGCACGCGTGTCCGCCGGCAGGAAGATCAACACATCGGCCGCTACCTCGTGCTCCAGCACTGACAAGATGATGGCCACCACCTGCGGATGCTCGCCTTGAATCATGTCGGCAATCGAACGCGCGTCCATCCAGCTCAGAATTTCCAGGCCCTTGCTGCCATGTCCCGGGGTGATGCGGCCCAGCACCGAGGCGGCCTTGTCGTCGCCGAGCGCACGCTTGAGCACTTTTTCCACATAGTCGGTGGTGCCCAACCCCAGGTTGGTCTGGCGCTTGATGGTGGTGACAAATTCGTCGAGCACCGCGTTCACCGCTTCTTGCGACAGGTCTGACACCGCCACCATAGAGGCCCCCAGCGCCTGCACTTCTTTTGGATTGAGGTAGCGAATGATGTCCGCCGCCTGCTGCTCGCCCAGCAGCAGCATCAACACCGCTGCGCGCTCGGTGCTCGTCATATTAGCGAGCTCATTGCTCGCATCAACTTCGAGAACTTCCAATTTGTCGTTGTCTGCCATTGTGCTTACTCCATCGGGTCAGGCACTCTTGATCATGCCCTTGAGAACATTGGCGACGCGGGCCGAGTCTTCTGCGACGATCATGCGCACCAGCGCCACCTTGTCGTCGTAGGTATTGGCAGTGTCGAGCATCTCCATCGAAATATTGGACTTCTTGGGTTTGAGCTTTGCCTTCATCTGCTCCAGCGTTTCCGCTGGCTCGCCATCGGCACCCTCTGCCCCAAAACCAGCGCCCGCAGCACCCGAGCCGGACTCGTCGCCCAGTGCCAGTGCGGCAGCGGCCTGCTCGTTGGCAAGTTGCATAGTGGCCGCTTCTTGTGCAGCTTCCTTGTCGCGGCTCATCATGTGCAACACCACCGGACGCACAATCAGCAGCAGGAACGCCACAAACACCAAACCCAGCAAGGCGCTCTTGATGCCCTTGACCACTTCTTCATCCTTGTACCAGGGCACGCTCAGGTCAACCACCGGTTCAGTTTCAAAGTGGGCCTGTATCACCGATACCACGTCCTTGCGCTCTTCATTGAAGCCGACCACGCCGCGCACCAATTCCTGCATGCGCTGAATTTCCTGCTCGGTGAAGGGATTCGGCTTGGGGTCCACAGCCTCACCCTTGTCGGTCTTGGGTTGCGGTATGGGGGCACGTTCATTGACCACCACCGCAACGCTCATGCGCTCCACAATGCCGGTAGCGCCCTTGGTATGGCGCACCGAGCGATCGAGTTCGTAATTGCGGGTGGCACGTGCATTCACCGTAGAGTTGCTGTCACCCCCCTTGTTTTGGTTGGTTGCGGTGCTGAGCGTGGTGGTGGGAGTGGCCGGGGCGGTATTGGAAAGCGTTCCGGGCACGCCGCCTGCCTCCTTGGAGTTGTTGCGGTCTTCACTGACCACTTCGGAGCGGGTCTTGGGGCCCTTGTCGCGGGTGTCAAAGTCTTCCACCGTGGTCTCGGTCTGGCTGAAGTCCAGTGTCATATTGACCTGGGAGCGCACATTGGCCTCGCCCACGATGGGGGCCAGAATCTGGATGATGCGCTGGCGATAGAGGTCTTCCAGGTTTTGCTTGTGCTTGGATTGACCGGCGGTCAGGCCGCTGGCCGAATCCGACGCCAACTCAGTAATCATCTTGCCGTTGTTGTCTACCACCGTGACGTTCTCGGGTGTGAGCATGGGCACGCTCGACGCCACCAGGTGAATCAGCGCCTGCACTTGCGACGGGCTGACCGAGCGGCCAGCAAACGGCGTCACCACAACCGATGCCTTGGGCGGCGTGCGGTCACGCACGAAGACCGAGGGCTTGCTGATGGCCAGGTGCACCCGCGCCGTCTGGATGGAGTCAATCTGGGTAATGCTGCGCGCGAGTTCCTGCTCCATGGCGGCGTTGTAGCGCACCTGCTCCATGAACTGGCTGGTGGTCATGGCCGACTGGTCCTTAAGCGAATCCATGCCCGCTTGCGCGGTCTTGGGCAAGCCCTTGGACGCCAGGAACAGCCGCGCCTCGTGATAACGACTGGCCGGCACAGTGATCTGGCCGTTGGCGGTGTCAATCACCGGTTTGAATTCGGCGCCCTTGAGCGCTTCAAACGCAGCCTGCTGGTCGGACTCGCTCACCCCCGAGAGAATCGGGCGGTAACCGGGTGCGGTCATCAGGGTATAGACCAGGGCAAACGCCAGCAAGGCCAGCGCAATCACCATCATCGGCAGCGACTTCTTGACGGCGGGCTGATTGAGAATTTGCCTGACCGCTCCCATGGGCCCGGTGTCGGGTGCAGGCATTGCAGCCCCATGCATGGGGCTTAAATCGGCTGCGCTGGGCATCCCGGTCTGCACGGGTTGCATGGCACCGGCGCTGGTGGCCAATGGCGCAGACCGGCCTGCAGGGGCGGCAAAGTTGGGGGTCGGTATCGTAGCGCTTGCGGTAGCCATGTCGGTATTCCTTATGCGTCAGCCTCAAACCGGCATATTCAAAACTTCTTCGTAGGCCTTGAGAACCTTGTTGCGCACTTGCAGCGTGGCCTCAAACGAAAGCGATGCCTTTTGCATCTTCATCACCACGTCGGTCAGGGGAATCCCGTCGCCACGCTCAAATGCCTGCGATGTGTTTTGGGCATCCATCTGCGCGGCATTGGTCTGGCCCACGGCCTGACGGATCGCGTCACCAAAACTGCTCTTTTCAGGGGCGGCTTCAAACGGATTGTCAAAACCCACACCGGAAGCTTTGAGTTGGTGCGCCTTGAGCGTCTGCAACATGGACGCGATGTTGGCGTTCGAAGTGGCTTTTTCAATCATGGTTCACCTTCAGGTTGAAGTCGCCAAGCCCTGGGAGTAACTCCGGAACTTGGCCATTTTGTAGCGCAGCGTGCGGGGACTGATGCCTAGCATCTTGGCCGCATCGTTGCGGCTCTCGGTTGTCTCAAGCGCGGCCTGGATCAGGCGCTGCTCATTGTTCTTGACATTGGCCTGCAAGCCCGCTTCCAGCGAGAAGTCAGCACGCGGCGCAATGTTTGGCGCCAGGCTCGACAAATCGGTCTCCACCAACTCGGCAGACGCCAACCGTGCGGCAATGCTGTGGTAGGCCGCGCCTGCTTCGCTTGGAGCCGCTTGCGCCAACATTGGCAATGCCTCGGCTGGTAATGACTCGACCGCATCAAACATCAGGTGCTCGGGTGTGATCAGGTGATCGGTGCACAACACCATGGCGCGTGTGACCACGTTTTCGAGCTCGCGCACATTGCCCGGCCAGGGGTAGGACAGCAATTGGGCCTGCGCCTCGGCGCTTACCCGGTAAACCTGCTCCTGCGTTCCCTGGCGCGCCAGCATGCGCGCTACCAGCGGCAAAATGTCGCCCGGGCGTTTGGCCAAAGCGGGCACACGCAACTTGAAGGTGCTCAGGCGGAAATACAAATCCTCGCGGAACTCGCGCTGGGCAATTGCCTCCATCAGGTTCTTGTTGGTGGCAGCCACCACGCGCACATTGAGCGTAATCAGCCGCTCGCCGCCAAGCCTTACCAGCGTGCGCTCTTGCAAGACACGCAGCAACTTGGCCTGCAAGTGAACGGGCATCTCGGTAATTTCATCCAGGAACAAGGTGCCGCCCTGGGCCTGCTCGAATAAGCCCTTGTGCTCTTTGAGGGCGCCGGTAAAAGCCCCTTTCTCGTGGCCAAACAGCATGTCCTCAATCATCAGCTCGGGCATGGCTGCGCAGTTCAGGCCCACAAACGGACCGTGTGCTGCAGGCGAAGACTCGTGCAGCACCCGCGCCAGCACTTCCTTGCCAGAGCCGGTGGGGCCTTCGAGCAGCACTGCCACGTCGGCTTGCGCCACGCGCTGTGCCAAAGCCAGCAAGTTGCGACTGGCGGGGTCTACATACACCACGCTGCGCGACGCGCTCGCACGCGGTGCTGGTGCCGCTGCAAGCTGTGCCTGCGGCCGGGTACCTTGGGTAGTTGTCATGGCGAGTGCGTTTTGCCACTGCGGCAGCGACCACTCATCGAGATCGAGCACGTGGCAGGCACCTTGCTGCATGGCGGCCACGGCAATTTCGAGCGCCCTTCTCTCCACGCGGCATATCACAGGAACCGGGTGCGCCATGCTCGTCATCAGGGCCTGCACTTCGGCCAGCAAGTCCACATTGCCGGCCAGGCGCAGCACCAGCCCATCGGCTTGTGGCAATTGATCTTGCAGTTCATCGAGCGTGCTGACCACGCGCGCATTCAGCCCGGCAGCGGCCAGTTGCGCCTGCTCGGCAGTGCCCAATGGACGAAACGGGTCGAGCCAAAGGCATCGTTGTGGATTCGACGGTAAACGCATAAAGATCTGTCGTATTTCTGTCGGTTGATACGTCAGATGCGCAAGAGTCATGCCATCGAAATTTGGCCTTTATCGACGCAATTCCGACACCCGCGCTGGCTTGCTCATGAAGCCCTGGCACGGCTCGCCATCAAGCCGCAAAACCTCGGCATTGGGCAGCGTGCGTGACTTGAAACCAAAGAACCGGCAGCAATAGGGCATGCGCGGGTCCCAGCTGGTTGCCAGGTGCGTGCACTGGTTGCAATTGGGCGATGCCACTGCAACGTAGCGACTCAGGGCATGGCCTGCCATGGTGGTAGGGGTACGGCTAGGCCAGAGTGCGCTTACTGCAGCAAACTGTGCACCGTTAGCCAATCGAGGTTGGCATGCGCTCGTAGGGCGGTGGCGCGCTGTAGCCTGATTTGCTGGCACAGTAAGCGGGCGGTGGCGATGGCTGCCACGTCAGCTTGTGCTTCTGCGTCTGCGTCTGCGTTCGCAATCTGGGGGTACTGCGCGCGCACATCAATCGAGATTGTTGCTGCACCATCCGTCAGGCGCTGCGGACGAATCATCATGGTTGGCTCCTGTAGAGACATGTCGAGTTTTCGACAGCCAAATGAATGGCCGTTGTTGCGACAAACCCGTGAGCAAGATGCGTGCCCTCCCCCGGCTTGCTCCCTGGCGCACGTAGTTGGCACGCTTAAAGCTTTAGAATTGCCGCCAAGCCAATTAGCCACTTCATTCACCACCCATCCTGTGCCCGCACTCCACGACGACGACGCCCGCGTTACCGATGAAGAGCTGCGGTTGCTGCTTATGCCTGCGCCGCCCATCAAGAAGGCGGACGCTGACAATAGTTTCTGGTACCGCAACGCGTTTCTGCTGGCAGTGTCGATCTTCGACACCGTGATGTTGCTGCTGTTCCCGCATGAGATCTACCGGACCTTCAATATTGACCCAGGCGCAACCGACCTGGCGCGCTACCTCACGATGGTGGGTTGGTCGGGCATCGGCATCACCCTGGTGTACGCCTACAGCTACCTGCGCGACTGGCAGTTTGAACGCGTCTCGCTGATCTGCTTTGCGGTGCTGCTGACCAACTACGGGCACGACTTCTTTTACTTTTCCGGGCTCAATGTGCCGCTGCAGCCGATGGTGGTGGTGGTCGCTGTGTTGCGCCTGATGGCTCTGGTTTGCATGCTGATCAACGCGATCCAGGCCAAAAAGGCACCCCCTGCCCATCGGCGCTTATTGCCAAAACTGAAGTACAAGTAGACGGGTAAATCCCTCACTTATTCGGCGTTTGGGCGCAGCAGGTGCCCAGCACAATAGTCTCACTCCGTACTACGGCACAGACTATTCCATGACCTACTCCAGAAACTCAATTACGCTATATGCCCATGGCGTGCTGGACACGTCCGTCATGTCGTCCAGCCCGGACAAACTGATCTCGATGTTGTTCAACGCGGCCCAGATTGCCGTACTCAAGGCCCAGCAAGCCATGCAGGCCGACGACGACGCCGGACGCACCAGCGCCATTGCCAAGGCGATTGAGATCATCGACAACGGCCTGCGCACCAGTCTGCGCATCCGCGACGCCGACGAGCAGGCGCACAACCTCAACCGCCTGTACTTTCACATCACGCAGCGCCTAGCGCAAGCCGAAGTGAGCAACGATCCGGTCCACCTGCACGAGGTGCTGAAACTGCTGTCGGACCTGAAATCAGCCTGGGAAGGCATCAAACCCCTGATTGCCGGGCGCACCGAGCTCTACTACCTGCCGCGCAGCGCGGGGAGGACTTCGGTTAGCGTTTGAATCTGGGCAGACCCACTCAGTTCTGCGGTCCAATCCAATTAGCAATTTGCAGGGCTGGCGGCTTGTACGCAGTAACGCCTTTCAGGTGTGCTTAACCCAGACCATTTTGTCTATTATCGGCAATTAATGATGTTTTTGTCTATAATAGCAACATGCCACGCAAACCACCAACCATCTTTCCTCAAGAACAGAAGTTGCTCTCCGACCTCGGCGAGCGGTTCAGACTCGCCCGCAAGCGCCGCAAGCTTAGCAATGCGGTAGTAGCGCAGCGCGCTGGCATATCGCGCACATCCTTGTACAAGGTGGAGAGGGGCGACCCCGGCGCAACATTGGGCACCTACCTTAGGGTGCTAGCGGTCCTGGGCATGGAAGGCGACATAACCGCACTCGCTGCGGACGACAAGGTGGGACGTAAACTTCAGGACCTGGCATTGGAGCCATCGCCTTCATCACGGCGCCGACGGAGCACGTCCTCAAGCGCTGCTATCGAGCCTATGCCAGTGGCATCAAGTGAACTCAGTGGTGAACTCTCATGAGCGACCAAGATAACGCTTTGGAGGTCTGGCTCGACTGTGACCTAGGCCCCGCGTGCCAAGTGGGCACGCTCGCGCATGACCGTGGACAGGTTCGCTTCCGTTACAACCGCAATTGGCTCAAGGATGCGCGTGCTTTCGCGCTCGACCCCGACCTGTCGCTAGACGAACAACCGTTCTTTCCGAAACCGGAGCTGGGCAACTTCGGCATATTTCTGGACTCTTCACCAGACCGGTGGGGGCAAACGCTGATGAAGCGCCGTGAGGCGCTGCAAGCCAAAGACGAGCAGCGCACCCCGCGCACGCTGTATGCCTGGGACTTCCTGATTGGAGTGCAAGACCTCACACGCCAGGGCGCCCTGCGCTTTCGCCGTGCGGGCACTGAGGACTTTTTGGGCAACCAGAACATGGCGGCGCCCCCGATAACAACGCTGCGGGAACTTGAGGCAGTCGCCTATCAACTCAGTAGTCGCCGAATCGATGACCTGGATGCGCTGCGCAAGTGGCTGGCTGTTCTGGTTGCACCCGGTGCATCGCTTGGAGGAGCACGGCCGAAGGCGAACTTCACTGAAACCGATGGCTCTCTTTGGATTGGCAAGTTCCCGGCGCGTGACGATGATCGCGATGTGGGAGCATGGGAATACGTAGTGCACGGTTTGGCAACAAAAGCCGGCATCGACGTTCCGGTCGCCAAGTTGATTCGGCTCAACAGCGACCACCGCACCTTCTGTGTTCAGCGCTTTGACCGCGTCAAGGGCGCACGACGGTTTTATGCGTCTGCCATGACCCTGCTGCGCAAGGAGCATAGCGAAGGAACCAGCTATCTCGAACTGGCGCAGTTCCTTCGTTCCAAGGGAGACGGCGCCCATGCTGGGTCGGATCTGGAACAACTATTTCGCAGAGTTGCCTTAAATGTGGCCGTCGGAAACAGGGACGACCATTTACGCAACCATGGATTTGTGCTCGGCGCCAACGGGTGGCGTCTTGCGCCAGCGTTTGACGTCAATCCCAACATAGACAAGGCAGAACATGTGCTGAGCATTGACGACGCGGACAACCGCCCAAGTCTGGAGACGGTTTTGACCACCGCGCAGTTTTATGGGCTCAGTGCGAACCGCGCCATGCAAGTCGTCGAAGAAGTGGCATCCGCAGTCGACACATGGCGCGATGCCGCAATGAGGGTGGGGATAGCCGCAGGTGATGTGGAATTGACCGCAGGTGCGTTTTCTGCGCATTCCGAATATCGGGCGCATGGGCAAAAATAGTCTGCACCCGACAAATCGGTCGACGCAGTCTTTTCCACTCACAACATCGAGCACCTATATCCACGTCTTGCTTTTAGTTGGCGATCGTTACTGCCTTGACAATTGCTCGGGCTGCAGCTGACAATGAGCGCCCATTGACAACAACAAACTCTGGGTCATCATCCCTTTCTACCTTGACACCGAAGCACTCGAGCAGTGTCTGCTTTGTTTGCGACAAAGCAGCTACAAGAACTGGGATGTGTTCGTGCGCGACAACTCTCAAGACAATATCTATTTCACTGCGGCAGTGAACGAGGGATTGAAGGCTGGCCTGGCTGACCCGACCGTCAGCAATTTTCTCGTGCTGAACCAGGATGCCTATCTGCAACCAACAGCGGTCGAGCAACTGCTGGCGCACTTGGCACAATTCCCGGAATGTGGCATTGCCTGCCCGCTGCAGACCGATAAGAACCAGCATGTTACCTGGGGCGGTTCCCTGCAAGCCTTCCCCTTAGGCAAGCATATGAGCCTCCCCCTTGCGCAATACGATCGACCCTTTCCTACGTTCTGGGCGAACGGAGCTTGTATGCTGATTCGCCGCCAAGTGGTAGAAGAAATTGGCCTCTTTGACAAGAACCTTCGATTCATTTGCTCGGATGCGGACTATTCCTTTACTGCGCGCACCCGAGGGTGGGAAGTTCATGTTGTACCTTCGGCCCGTGCCGAGCACACTTTGAGCGCGTCATCTGGTAAAGGTTCTGATGCCATCAATCTAATCAAAGCGCAGGACGCCCTCTACTTTTACGAGAAATGGCTCTCGGGCGACGTCTACCGTCGTATTTCCTGCGAAGGACCGTCACTGGTCAGACAGGAGATGGAGGATTGGGGTCATACGATGCGAACCCATATAAACACGGAAGGAGCGCGACTAGACCAAGTCGCGGCCGACACTTGCGCAAAGGTCGTTA
Source organism: uncultured beta proteobacterium (assembly GCA_903863395.1). Classification (GTDB taxonomy): domain Bacteria; phylum Pseudomonadota; class Gammaproteobacteria; order Burkholderiales; family Burkholderiaceae_C; genus Allorhodoferax. The sequence goes on along the minus strand of CAIPBW010000559.1, from coordinate 238 downwards.
GCGACTGATTGCAAAACATCGTCCCAATGGCGTGCTTTACTCTGCCGGTAAAGACGCACGCTCGGATACCAGGGCGAGTCCGTGCGCTCTAACAGCCAGCGCCAGTCGGGCAGGTGTGGCAACAGCACCCAGGTCGGCACACCCAGCGCGCCGCTCAAATGCGCCACGCTGGTGTCCACCGAAATAACCAGATCCATCAATTCACAAAGTGCCGCCGTATCGGCAAAGTCCACTATTT
>CAIPBW010000558.1 GCA_903863395.1 uncultured beta proteobacterium | reverse complement strand
CTGCCACCAGCACGATCTGTTCATGCGCCACCTGCTGCTCGTAGTCCAAGGCTGCGGCAATCGGCTCAAACTGGAAGCGCACATCGGCAAAGCCGGCAGCCTGCGCCGCAGCAGTCAGCGTGGCTTGGGCCCGCGCGTCGCGCTCGGCATCGTCATCCACAAAAAACACCGGGCGCCCCAACACCAGACGGTCTAGCGGCTGCTGGGCCGACGCTTCGCCGGCACGCCGCAGATAACGCAGGTAGCCGGTGATGACGTCCAGATAGCGCACGGCGTAGCCGTTACCCAGGTCGGTGGTCTGCTCCGCCAGGCTTGAGCCCAGGATGGACTTGAGCGAGCGCATCAGACGGCCGGCATAGCCGTCGACATAGGCCGCCACCGCCGCCCGACCATAGGCGCGCGGCATCGCACCGTCGGGGCGATGCACGCCGTGGGCTTGAGCGGCCTCAAGTTCGTCAGTGAAAAAGAAGACCGCCGTCGGGCTGGTCGACTGCCCGGCTTCCAGTGGCACCAGTCGCGTGCCGCCGTGGTGGTCAGCCACAACCACACTGGAGTTGGAGGTGCCGAAGTCGATTGCGCAATAGCTCATGAAGGGCGCGATTGTAGTGGGCCGTTGCGGTGATACCCGTGTGCCTGTGACTTGCGGCTGACGGTTTTCCAATCACTCCTTCACTCAAGGCGCACTCGGCAGGATGTGGTTGGTGGTTTGTAGCCGCGCGGCGGTTTGGTAGGTGGCCAGGAGGCGGCGCTCCAGTTGGGTGGCGTCGGCCGCCGACAGGCCGGGCGCATGGCCCAGCGAGCGCTCCAGGCTGTGCGAGACCCAGCCCTGGGTGCCGATCCAGTCCAGCTCGTTGCCGCGCACGCCCAGGCTGGCACGCTCGGGCGCGCGGCGTGCGTCCAGCAGCGAGCGGCCCAGCCCGGCGTAGTCCACCTGCCAGCCGCACAGGTCGATCAGCGTGGGCAGGATGTCGAACTGGCTGCCCAGTCGCTCATCGGTGCCAGGCGAGACGCCCGGGCCCACGATCAGCAGGGGGATGTGGTACAGGTTGGGTATGGTTTGCGCCTGCTCGACAAACTCGTCGGCGTGGTCGGCGGTAAGCACGAAGAGGGTGTTGTCAAAGTAGCCGTCGCGCTTGGCGGCGTCGATCAACTGGCCCAGCGCCCAATCGGCGTACAGCAGCGAGTTCCAGAACGCTTCGCGGTCGGTGCCGCCGGTGTATTTGCGAAACTTCTCGTCGGGGATGAGCCAGGGCGTGTGCGTGCTGGAGGTAAACACAAAGCCCAGAAACGGCTTGCGCGCGGCGGCAAACAACTGGTGCGCGGCCTGGAAGGTGTTGTGGTCCCAGGTGCCCCAGGTGTCGGCGGGCTTGGGTTTTTCGTGCAGGTTGGCAATGTCTTCGGCACCCCGGTAGGTGGCAAAGCCGGTGCGTGCAGCGATGGCGTCAAAGCGCAGCGAACCGCGCTCGCTGCTTTGCAAAAAGAGGGTCTCGTAGCCCTGCGAGCGCGCCAGCTCACCCAAAAAGCTCTGGCGATTTTGCTCGATGCCCTCGCCCAGAAACGCCATGCCGGGGAAGGTGGGTTGGCTCGCCAGAATGGACTCGGCACCCAGAATGGAGCGCTGGCCGTTGGCGTAGAAGCGGGTGTAGAGCTGCCCTTGGCGCGCGAGGGCGTCAAAGTGCGGCGTCACGCCCAGCGGGGCCTGCCCGCGCAGCAGCCGCAGTGCGTCGATATGCTGTGCGCCCCAGCTCTCCAGCATCAGCACCACCACGTTGGGCTTGGTGGCCTTGGGCGGCGGGCGCATGCGTTGGAACAGCGGAAACTCGGGCAGCGGGAAGGCACTGGTGTCCCCGGCGAGTTGTTGCTGAACCAGGGCCACGGCCTCGGCGTCGGGCATAAAGGTTTTGAGCGACGGCGGGCTCTCCAGATAGGCGCGCGACATGGCAAACGCGCCGTTGAGCGCCAGGTATCCCTGCGCCGGGTT
>CAIPBW010000557.1 GCA_903863395.1 uncultured beta proteobacterium | reverse complement strand
GCCTGCGGCCACCAGATCGAGTGCGTTTTGCGGCGACGAGAGCATCACCTTGAGGTCGTAGCCGCCGCTGAGCATGCCGCCTTGACCGGTGAGGATGATCACTGCCTTGTCGGCCAGCGCCTGGTCGAGCGCCTGGTTGAGATCGGCAATCACGGTCGGGGAGATGGCGTTGACCTTGCCGTTGGCAAGCGTCAGGGTGGCTATGCCATCGCTGAATTGGTAGGTAACAAGTTCACTCATGGTGGGCAGTCGGGGCAAAAGGATGGGAGCTGCGAAGTCTAACCGCGCTCACCGAACTCGTTGCCCAGTTCGCGCGCGCGCGCCTGGGCGGCAAACAGGGCCTTGGCAAACAGCTCCTTCATGCCGCTTTCGTCCATGGAGGTGATGGCCGCATACGTGGTGCCGCCCTTGGAGGTGACGCGCTGGCGCAGCAGTTCGGGCGGGTCGTTGGAGGCGCGCGCGAGTTCGCCCGCGCCAATGAAGGTGGCCACCGCCAGCTCGTAGGCCTGGTCGCGCGTGAGGCCCATGATGGCCCCCGCCTCGGTCATGGCCTCCATGAAATAGAACATATAGGCCGGCCCCGAACCGGACAGGGCAGTCACCGCATCCAACTGGTCTTCGGCGCTGAGCCAGAGGAAGTCGCCAGTGGTGGCAATCACCTGCTGGGCAACGTGCCGGTCGGCGGCCGACACGGCCGGGCGCGCATACAGCCCGGTGATGCCTTTGCCAATCAGCGCCGGGGTGTTGGGCATGGTGCGGATCACGCGCTCGTTATCGAGCCACTCGGCAATGCTGTCGCTGCGAATGCCCGCCGCCACGCTCAGATGCAGCGCGCCTTGGGTGTGGGCGCGCACCTGCAGCGCTGCCTCCTTGAATTGCTGCGGCTTGACCGCCCACACCACCAGCGTGGCCTGGGCCAGTTCGGCGCCCGCTGCAGCGTGGGCGTGCAAGCCGAGGTGGTCCTTGAGCTTTTGGCGCGCCACTGCGTCGGGTTCGATCACGTCGATGCGCTCGGTGGGCACCCCCTGGCGAATCAGGCCGCCGAGGATGGCGCTGGCCATATTGCCCCCGCCGATGAATGCAATGTGCTCAACCATGGTCAGATTCCGTTGTGAAGTAGCCGCACTTTACAGCACGGTCTGGCGCACGGCGTGTTCCCAGCGTTGCATCAGTTCGGCGGCGCGCTCGCTGGGCAGCGTTGGCAGGAAGCGGCGCTCCACGCGCCAGAGCGCGGTGAGTTCTTCGGTGCTCTGGTACACCCCTACGCTCAGGCCAGCCAGGTAGGCCGCACCCAGCGCCGTGGTTTCGGTCACCGCCGGGCGCAGCACCGGCACCCCCAGCAAATCGGCCTGGAACTGCATCAGCAGGTCGTTGACGCAGGCACCGCCATCGACGCGCATCTCGGTCACCCGGGCGGCGCTGCCGCTCTGCGCGTCGCGCCCCATGGCCTGCAGCAGCGCTGCGCTCTGGAAGGCAATGCTCTCCAGCGCGGCGCGCGCAATGTGCGCCAGCGTGCTGCCCCGGGTCAGGCCGGTGATCGAACCGCGCGCGTCGGGCTTCCAGTAGGGGGCACCCAGGCCGGTGAAGGCCGGCACCACCATCACGCCGCCCGAATCCGGCACGCTTTGCGCAAGCGCCTGCACCTCGGCGCTGCTTGGGATGGCGTGCAGTCCGTCACGCAGCCATTGCACCACGGCACCGCCCACAAACACGCTGCCTTCGAGCGCGAACTCGGGTGTGGCGCTGGTTTGCGCGGCGCTGGTGGTGATGAGGCCATTGCGCGAGGTCTGAAAGCTGCTGCCCGTGTGCATCAGCATGAAGCAGCCGGTGCCATAGGTGTTCTTCACCATGCCCGCGCTAAAGCAGGCCTGGCCAAAGAGCGCGCTTTGCTGGTCGCCCGCGACGCCGCCAATCGGGATGGCGTGGCCCAGCAACTCGGGCGCAACTTCGCCATAGTGTGCGGACGAGGGTTTGACCTCGGGCAGCAGGCTTGGCGGGATGTTCATGGCCGCAAGCAGTTCGCTGTCCCACTGGTTGGTGTGCACGTTAAACAGCATGGTGCGCGAGGCATTGCTCACGTCGGTGGCGTGCACCCGGCCCTGGGTGAGTTGCCAGATCAGCCAGCAGTCGATGGTGCCAAAGGCGAGTTCGCCGTTTTCTGCCTGCGCGCGCGCGCCGGGCACGTGGTCCAGCAGCCACTGCAGCTTGGTGCCGGAAAAATAGGCGTCCACCAGCAGGCCGGTCTTGTCGCGGATGGTGTCGGCCAGGCCGCGTGCGCGCAAGTCGGCGCAGGTGGGTTCGGAGCGGCGGTCTTGCCAGACGATGGCGTGGTGAATTGGCACGCCGGTTTTGCGGTTCCACACCACCGTGGTTTCGCGCTGGTTGGTAATGCCCACCGCGCGCACCGCGTGTGCCGCAATGCCCGCCTTGGCCAGCGCCTCGCGTGCGGTGGCAATCTGGATGCGCCAGATTTCCTGGGCGTCGTGCTCGACCCAGCCGGGCTGCGGGTAGATCTGCGCCAGCTCCATTTGCGCCTGGGCAACCACCTGGCCCTGGCGGTCAAAAACGATGCTGCGCGCGCTGGAAGTGCCTTGGTCGAGTGCCAGCAGGTAAGTCATGTGATGGTGTCCCTACAAAGAACGGGTTGAAGTGGTTTATGCCTGGCACACGTCCAGGCGCACATCGGCTTCGGCCAGCAGTGCCGCAAACGGCTCCGGCGGCGTGGCGTCGGTAAACAGCCGGTCGATCTGGCGCAGGGTGGCCGCTTCGACCATGGCGGGCCGGTTGAACTTGCTCGCGTCGGCGGCCAGCCAGACTTCGCGTGCCTGCGCGATGATGGTCTGGGTGACCTTGACCTCGCGAAAGTCGTAGTCGCGCAGCGACCCGTCGGACTCGATGCCCGAGATGCCGATGATCCCGATGTCCACCTTGAACTGGCGGATGAAGTCCACCGCCGCTTCGCCCACGATGCCCCGGTCGCGTGCGCGCACTACGCCGCCGGCCACGATCACTTCAAACTCCGGGTTGCGGCACAGGATGGTGGCTACGTTGAGGTTGTTGGTAATGACGCGCAGGCCCTGGTGGTGCAGCAGGCTCTCGGCAATGGCCTCGGTGGTGGTGCCGATGTTGAGGAACAGCGAGCAGTGGTTGGGCACCTGTTGCGCCACGGCGCGTGCAATCCGGGCCTTGCCCTCGGCGTGCAGGCCCTGGCGCTGGGTGTGGGCAATGTTTTCGGTGGTGGAGCTGGGCATGCGCACACCGCCATGAAAGCGCGTCAGCGTGCCCGCTTCCGACAGGCGCTGCACGTCGCGACGCACGGTCTGCAAGGTGACGGAGAGTTCCTCGGCCAGGTGTTCCACCGTAACCGACCCCTGCGAGCGCACCACGTCGATCAGCTTGAGTTGGCGGGGGTTGAAGTCCATGGTCTGGGCACGGTGAGGGCAGGGGTAGCCGATGTTAAAACGAATCAAAAGGAATCGACTAAGGGAAAACCATGAGTTAAAACGAAAAGATTAGAACAATAATAGAAAAATAACGAAGCGTTTGTGACAAATTGTGGCTCTGGCAGTCGAAAGGTCGTGTGATGCAGATGGTTCTCGAAGGCGTCAGCAAGAAAGTGGGGGCACAGACCTGGCTCTACCCCATGACGCTTGCGCTGCAAAGCGGTGCGGTCACCGTGCTGCTGGGCGCCACACAGGCGGGTAAAACCAGTCTGATGCGGGTGATGGCGGGGCTGGATGCGCCCAGCACCGGGCGCGTGATGGTGGGCGACGAAGATGTGACCGGTGTGCCGGTGCGCAAGCGCGATGTGGCCATGGTCTACCAGCAGTTCATCAACTACCCGTCGATGACGGTGGCGCGCAACATTGCTTCACCACTGTTGTTGCGCAAGGAGTCCAACATCGATCAGCGCGTGCAGGAGATTGCGGCGCGGTTGCACATCGATATGTTTCTGGACCGGCTTCCGGCCGAACTCTCGGGCGGGCAGCAGCAGCGCGTGGCGCTGGCGCGTGCGCTGGCCAAGAAGGCACCGCTGATGCTGCTCGACGAGCCGCTGGTGAACCTGGACTACAAGCTGCGCGAGGAACTGCGCGAAGAACTCTCGGCCCTGTTTGCAGCAGGCGACTCCACCGTGGTGTATGCCACCACCGAGCCTGGCGAGGCGCTCTTGCTGGGGGGCTACACCGCAGTGCTCGACCAGGGCGAATTGCTCCAGTACGGCCCCACGGCCGAAGTCTTTCACCGCCCGGCCTCGCTGCGGGTGGCGCGCGCCTTCAGCGATCCGCCGATGAATCTGGTGGCCTGCGCGCGCACCCCCGAGGGCGTGCAAATTCAGGGCGGGCCGCACTGTGCGCTGGCATTGCCGAACGCGCCAACAGCCGCAGCCTCGGGCATGACGCTGGGGCTGCGCGCCAGTGCCCTGCGGGTGCACTCGCGCGATGGCGACGTTGCGCTTCCCGGCACGGTGGAATTGGCCGAAATATCCGGCTCCGACACCTTTGTGCACGCACGCACCGGCGTGGGTGACCTGGTGGCGCAGTTGACCGGTGTTCACTACTTTGAATTGGGCGCTGCAGTGACACTGCACTTCAGCCCCGCGCACATCTATTTGTTCGATGCCTCGGGTGCCTTGCAGGTGGCACCGGCGCGACTCCAGGGAAACTAGCCATGGCCCGCATCGAACTTGATCTGGCCCACGCCTACCGGGCCAACCCGACCCAGGACAGTGACTACGCGCTGCTGCCGCTCAAAATGACGTTTGAAGACGGCGGTGCCTATGCCTTGCTGGGCCCCTCGGGCTGCGGCAAGACCACCATGCTCAACATCATTTCGGGGCTGCTCACGCCCTCGCAGGGCAAGGTGGTGTTTGACGGCCGCGACGTGACCAGCCAGAGCCCGCAGCAACGCAATATCGCCCAGGTGTTCCAGTTCCCGGTGATCTACGACACCATGACGGTGGCCGAGAACCTGGCCTTCCCCTTGCGCAACCGCAAGTTGCCCGAGGACCAGATCCGCAAGCGCGTGGGCGAAATTGCCGAAATGCTCGACATGAGCGGCCAGCTCAACCAGCGTGCAGCGGGCCTGGCGGCCGACGCCAAGCAGAAGATTTCGCTCGGGCGCGGGCTGGTGCGCTCGGACGTGTCGGCGGTGCTGTTTGACGAACCGCTGACCGTGATCGACCCGCACCTGAAGTGGCAGTTGCGCCGCAAGCTCAAGCAAATCCACCACGAACTCAAGCTCACACTGATCTACGTGACCCATGACCAAGTGGAGGCGCTGACCTTTGCCGAGCAGGTGGTGGTGATGACGCGTGGGCGCGCGGTGCAGGTGGGCGCGGCCGATGCGCTGTTTGAGCGCCCGCAACACACTTTTGTGGGCCACTTCATCGGCTCGCCGGGGATGAACTTCCTGAGCGCCGAAGTGTCGGGCGCGGGCCTGACCATAGCCGGTCATACGCTGGCCATTCCTGTTGGTGCCAACCTGCCCGCTGGGCCAATCCAGCTTGGCATCCGCCCCGAGTACGTGGAGCTGGCCCAACCGGGCGAGGCTGGTGCTGTGCCCGCCACCGTGACCAAATTGCAGGACATCGGCACCCACCTGATGCTCAGCGCCCGCTTGAACGACCACACCATCAAGGCCCGCTTGCACCAGGAGCTGCCCGGTCTGGAGCCGGGTGCAACGGTGTGGCTGCGATTGGTGGGCCCGCATAGCTGCTTTTACGTGAACGAGGAACTGGTGCCATGAGCGTCGTGACCAAACCGGTAAACCAGAAGGCGTGGTTTCTGATCCTGCCCGTGATTCTGTGCGTGGCGTTTTCTGCCATCGTGCCGCTGATGACGGTGGTCAACTACTCGGTGCAGGACATCATCTCGCCCGAGCGGCGCGTGTTTGTCGGGACCGAGTGGTTTGCTGCGGTGATGCGCGACGAAGAGTTGCACAGCGCGCTGCTGCGCCAGATTGTGTTTTCGTTTGCGGTGTTGGCGGTTGAAATTCCGTTGGGCATCCTGCTGGCGCTGTCCATGCCCGCGCAGGGCTGGAAGTCTTCGGCCGTGTTGGTGCTGGTGGCGCTGTCGCTGCTGATTCCGTGGAATGTGGTGGGAACCATCTGGCAAATTTTTGGGCGCAGCGACATCGGTCTGTTCGGCGTCATGCTGCAACGCATGGGCATCGAGTACAGCTACACCGGCAACGCAACCGACGCCTGGCTCACGGTGCTGCTGATGGATGTATGGCACTGGACACCGCTGGTGGCGCTGCTCGGGTACGCCGGGCTGCGCAGCATTCCGGACGCCTACTACCAGGCGGCGCGCATCGACGGGGCCTCCAAGTTTGCCGTGTTTCGATATATCCAGTTGCCCAAGATGCAGGGAGTGCTGGTGATTGGCGTGCTGCTGCGCTTCATGGACAGCTTCATGATCTACACCGAACCCTTTGTCCTGACCGGGGGCGGGCCGGGCAATGCCACCACCTTCCTGAGCCAGTACCTGACGCAAAAAGCGGTGGGGCAGTTTGATCTGGGGCCGGCCGCGGCTTTCTCGCTGATTTATTTCCTGATCATCCTGCTGCTGTGTTTTGTGCTCTACAACTGGATGCAGAGCGTGGGCACGGGTGCCAACCAGGAGAGCGACCATGCATGAGGACCGCTTCCACAAACGCTCGATCTTTCTGGTGGCGTACCTGGTGTTTACCTTGTTGCCGATCTACTGGATGGTCAACATGAGCTTCAAGACCAACGCGGAGATCCTGTCGAGCTTTTCCTTCTTCCCGCAGCATTTCACCTGGAGCAACTACGGCACCATCTTCACCGACCCGGCGTGGTACTCGGGCTACATCAACTCGCTGATCTACGTTGTCATCAACACGGTGATTTCCATTAGCGTGGCACTGCCTGCCGCGTATGCGTTCTCGCGCTACCGCTTCCTGGGCGACAAGCACGTCTTCTTCTGGTTGCTGACCAACCGGATGACGCCACCGGCCGTGTTTTTGCTGCCGTTTTTCCAGCTCTACCAGACGGTGGGGTTAATGGACACGCACATCGCTGTGGCGCTGGCGCACTTGCTGTTCAACGTTCCGCTGGCGGTGTGGATTCTGGAGGGTTTTATGAGCGGCATCCCGCGCGAGATTGACGAAACCGCCTACATCGACGGCTACACATTCCCGCGCTTCTTTGTGCTGGTGTTTCTGCCGCTGATCAAAGCTGGGGTGGGCGTGGCGGCATTCTTCTGCTTCATGTTCAGTTGGGTCGAGCTGCTGCTGGCGCGCACCCTCACCAGTGTCAATGCCAAGCCGATCGTGGCCATCATGACGCGCACCGTGTCGGCCGCCGGAATGGATTGGGCAACGCTGGCAGCGGCGGGCACATTGACGATTGTTCCGGGTGCGATTGTGATCTGGTTTGTCCGGAACTACATCGCCAAAGGCTTTGCCATGGGACGGGTATGAAACTTGTACTGACAAGGAGATCGCATGTTTGACTGGATGGTGTGGACCACACCGATTGCCGTATTTTTTTGTTGCATCGTGCTCATGCTGGCGGGCATGACGATTTGGGAAGTTAAATCCCCAACCGTAGCGCGGCGGGGGTTCTTTCCGATGGAGACAACCCGTGGGGACAGGATGTTTATCGGGCTGCTTGCAGCGGCCTACGTGAATTTGGGGTTCATCGGAATCAGCGGCAAGCTGGGCGCCTGGATGGACATGGAAACCGAGCCATCGATTTGGATCAGCTTTGTTGCGTCGATGGCTTTGCTCGCTTTGATCATGCGCAAAGGCTGAGAGTTGCGCGTTTTGACCTCGGCTTGTTGTCCCCTGGAGCCGAAGCAACTTTTGAATCAGGGGTGGTACAAATGAGGAGATTGAATATGAAGTTGCGTTACAGCGCATTGGCAGTGGCAGTCGCCTGCTGCGCGATGTCTAGTCAGGGTTGGGCTGATGAAGCAGCCGCCAAGAAGTGGATTGACAGTGAGTTCCAGCCATCCACGCTGTCTAAAGACAAGCAGGCGGCGGAGATGAAATGGTTTGTCGAAGTTGGTGCCAAACTCAAAGCCAAGGGCGTGACGGAAATCAGTACCGTCTCGGAAACGCTTACCGTGCACGAGTACGAATCCAAGACGCTGGCAAAGGCGTTTGAGGAAATTACCGGCATCAAGGTCAAACACGACATCATCCAAGAAGGCGATGTGGTTGAAAAACTGCAAACCTCGATGCAATCGGGTAAATCGATTTACGACGGCTGGATTTCGGACTCTGACTTGATCGGAACCCACTACCGCTACGGCAAGATCCTGTCGCTGACCGACTATATGGCCGGTACGGGCAAGGAATACACCAACCCCGGCCTCGACCTGAAGGACTTCATCGGCACCAGCTTCACCACCGCGCCTGACAAGAAACTCTATCAGCTGCCGACGCAACAGTTTGCCAACCTGTACTGGTTCCGTGCCGATTTGTTTGCCAAGAAGGATTTGCAAGACAAATTCAAGGCCAAGTATGGCTACGACCTGGGCGTGCCACTGAACTGGTCGGCCTATGAAGACATTGCCGCCTTCTTCAGCGAAGACGTCAAGACTATTGACGGCAAACCGATTTATGGCCACATGGACTACGGCAAGAAAGACCCCAGCCTGGGCTGGCGCTTCACGGACGCGTGGTTGTCAATGGCGGGTGCTGCCGACAAGGGCATCCCCAACGGCTTGCCGGTGGATGAGTGGGGCATTCGTGTTGCCGCCGACAACTGCACCCCGGTGGGTGCTTCGGTATCGCGCGGCGGTGCCACCAACTCGCCTGCTGCGGTCTACGCACTCACCAAGTATGTGGACTGGATGAAGAAGTACGCGCCCAAGGAAGCCACTGGCATGACCTTCGGCGAAGCCGGTCCGGTGCCGGCGCAAGGCCAGATTGCACAGCAGATCTTCTGGTACACCGCGTTTACGGCCGACATGGTCAAGCCCGGCCTGCCCGTGGTCAATGCCGACGGCACGCCAAAGTGGCGCATGGCTCCTGGCCCCAATGGCCCGTACTGGAAGCAAGGCATGCAAAACGGCTACCAGGACGTGGGTTCATGGACTTTCTTCAAGGACCACGACGCCAACAAGGTGGCTGCCGCCTGGCTGTACGCACAGTTTGTGACCAGCAAGACGGTTTCTCTGAAGAAATCCATTGTGGGTACCACGTTCATTCGTGACAGTGACATTCGCAGTGACTACTTCACACAAAATGCGGCCAAGTACGGCGGTTTGATCGAGTTCTACCGCAGCCCAGCGCGTGTTGCCTGGACCCCGACCGGAACCAACGTGCCGGACTACCCCAAGCTTGCACAGTTGTTCTGGAAGAACGTTGCTGTCGCTGTGACGGGTGAAAAGACGCCGCAAGCCGCCATGGACAACCTGGCCGAAGAGATGGATCAGGTGATGTCGCGACTGGAGCGCGCGGGTATGGCACGTTGCGCACCCAAGCTCAACCCCAAGTCGGACCCGGGCAAGTGGCTCAGCGACAAGGGTGCGCCGTGGCAGAAACTGGCCAACGAAAAGCCCAAGGGTGAAACCATCGCTTACGACACTTTGCTAAACGCCTGGAAGGCCGGCAAGGTTCGTTAAGTCTCACGTCGCACGGATGCTGGCCGCCACCCTGCGGTGGCCAGCTACGCGCCACCGGCGCGGTCGGCCCGATGGCCACAAAGCATCAGGTCGAAGCCGCTGCATGAACAAATTGGTTCTGGTTTCTGGGAAAAGCACTAGCTGATATGTCCGAGCCCCTTCTTACCCAACGCCCAAATCTGCTGGCCCGCCTGGCGCAAAAGCGCAGCTACGACATCGCCGTCGTCGGCGGTGGTGCCACTGGGCTAGGCGTCGCGCTCGATGCCGCAGCGCGCGGCCTGAGCGTCGTGCTGGTGGAGTCGCACGATTTCGCCAAGGGCACGTCCTCGCGCGCTACCAAACTGGTGCACGGCGGTGTGCGTTATCTGGCGCAGGGCAATATTTCGCTGGTGCGCGAAGCGCTGCACGAGCGCCGCATCCTGCTGCAAAACGCCCCGCATCTGGCGCAACCGCTGGCGTTTGTGGTGCCGTCCTACCAGTGGTGGGAAACGCCGTATTACGGTGCCGGGCTGACCGCCTACGATCTGCTCGCCGGTAAGGCCGGTCTGGGCAAAACCGAATTTTTGGGCCGCAGTTCCACCATGGAACTGCTGCCCGGCGCGCTGCCCGATGGTCTGCACGGCGGCGTCAAGTACTGGGACGGCCAGTTCAACGACGCACGTCTGGCCCTGGCCCTGGCGCGCACCGCCGCCCTGCGCGGGGCTTTGCTGGTCAATTACTGCGAGGCCACCGACCTAAGCTATGAGGCAGGAAAAGTCTCGGGCCTGACCTGCCGCGACTCCTTGAGCGGCAAGACTTACGCCATCCGCTCGCGCTGCGTGGTCAACGCAGCCGGGGTCTGGGTGGACGCCTTACGCGAAAAGGATGGACTCGCCAACCAGGCCGATGGGCGCCGCCCCACCAAACCCATGGTTGCCCCCAGCCAAGGCGTGCACATTGTGGTCAACAAGGAGTTTTTGGGTGGCGAGGTTGGGCTGATGGTTCCCAAGACAGCCGATGGGCGGGTGTTGTTTGCCGTCCCCTGGCTGGGTAAAGTCATCTTGGGAACCACCGACACCCCGCGCCATGACCTCGCGCGCGAACCCCTGCCGTTTGAGGAAGAGATCGACTTCATCCTGACGGAGTCGGCGCGCTACTTGCGCCGCGCGCCCACGCGTGCCGACATCAAGAGCATCTGGGTCGGATTGCGGCCGCTGGTCAAGCCGCAGGACGACGATGGCGAAAACACCAAGGGCCTGAGCCGCGAGCACACCGTGCTGGTAAGCCGCAGCGGCCTGGTCACGGTCACCGGCGGCAAGTGGACCACCTACCGCGCCATGGCCGAAGACGTGCTTGGGCGCTGCACTTCCAAGGGCCTGCTGCCAAAGACTACAAGCGGGGTGACCGCCAACCTACGGCTGCTGGGGTCGGGCGCGGACGGTATGCCGCACGATTCGATTTGCCTGCCCGCAGGGCTGCACTCCTATGGCAGCGAGCAAAGTCTGGTGGGTGCTCTGCCGGGTGCCGAGCACTGGTTGTGCCCAGGACTGAGCGAGGCCATGGTGCGCTTTGCCGCACGCTATGAATATGCAGTGACGGTCGAGGATGTGCTCGCGCGCCGCTCCCGGCTGTTGTTTTTGGACGCCGCCCTGGCGGCCAGCCTGGCCCCAGCCGTGGGCGCCATCCTGAGCCAGGAAACCGGTTTGCCACCCCTAGCGGCCGAATTTGCCGCTCTGGCGCAACAATATTTGCCCCAGACCCAAAGACTGGGTTGACCGGGCACTTCAAATCGTGCATAATTGCGGGCTTCGCTTGTAAAAGCTGAAGTTTCTGCCCACATGGAAGTTGCGCGAGTGGTTTGCGCAGCAGACAGCGGGCCCAAGACTGACTGGGTGTTGGTGGTTGCCTTAGAAAAGATGGCTGCTGCTCCTGGTGCAAGTTGGGAATATTGAAATGATCCAGACTGAATCTCGATTAGAAGTTGCCGACAATACCGGCGCGAAGTCCGTCCTGTGCATCAAGGTGCTGGGTGGCTCCAAGCGTCGCTATGCGAGCGTGGGCGACATCATTAAGGTAAGCATCAAGGAGGCAGCGCCGCGCGGCCGCGTCAAAAAAGGCGAGGTCTATAGCGCCGTGGTGGTTCGCACCGCCAAGGGCATTCGCCGCAGCGATGGCTCCCTGGTGAAATTTGATGGCAATGCAGCCGTGTTGCTAAATGCCAAATTGGAGCCGATTGGAACCCGTATTTTTGGACCGGTGACGCGCGAACTGCGTACCGAGCGGTTCATGAAGATCGTTTCGCTGGCCCCTGAAGTTTTGTAAGGACACGCCATGAACAAGATTCGTAAAGGCGACGAAGTCATCGTTATCGCTGGCCGCGACAAGGGTAAGCGGGGAACCGTTTCCCTGCGCAAGGATGACTCCCACGTGGTGGTTGACGGCATCAATTTGGTGAAGAAGCACACCAAGCCCAACCCGCTCAAGGGAACAAACGGCGGCATCGTCGAAAAGACCATGCCCATTCACCAGTCCAACGTGGCGATTTTCAATGCCGCCACTGGCAAGGCTGACCGCGTAGGCATCAAGTTGCAGGCTGACGGCAAACGCGTTCGCGTTTACAAGTCCAGCGGCGCAGAAATCAAGGTGGCATAACATGGCGCGTCTTTTGCAGCAATATCGTGAAAAACTCGCTCCCGAGTTGATGGCCAAGTTTGGCTACACCTCGCCGATGCAAGTCCCCCGTCTGACCAAGATCACCCTGAACATGGGTGTTGGTGAAGCGGTTGCCGACAAGAAGGTCATGGACAGCGCTGTGGCTGATCTGACCAAGATCGCCGGTCAAAAGCCGGTGGTAACCAAGTCCAAGAAGGCGATCGCCGGGTTCAAGATCCGCGAAGGTCAGCCCATTGGCTGCATGGTCACCCTGCGTGGCGTGCAAATGTACGAATTCCTGGACCGTTTCGTCACCGTGGCTCTGCCCCGCGTGCGTGACTTCCGCGGTATTTCTGGTCGCGCTTTCGATGGCCGTGGCAATTACAACATCGGCGTGAAAGAGCAGATTATTTTCCCTGAGATTGAATATGACAAGGTAGATGCCTTGCGCGGCCTCAATATCAGCATCACCACAACGGCAAAGAGTGACGAAGAGTGCAAGGCGCTCCTCGCGGGCTTCCGTTTCCCGTTCAAGAATTGAGGTGACCTGTGGCAAAAATGGCATTAATCGAGCGTGAGCTCAAGCGTGACAAGTTGGCTGCCAAGTACGCAAAGAAATATGCGGAATTCAAGGCAATAGCTGGCGACATGAAGCGGTCTGACGAAGAGCGTGCTGCAGCCCGCCTGGGTCTGCAAAAGTTGCCGCGCAACGCAAACCCGACACGTCAGCGCAACCGCTGCTCGATCACGGGTCGTCCCCGTGGAACCTTCCAGCACTTCGGGCTGGGGCGTGCAAAGATTCGCGAAATGGCTTTTGCCGGGGAAATTCCTGGCATCGTCAAGGCCAGCTGGTAAGCGACAGGAGAACCAAATATGAGCATGAGTGATCCCATCGCAGACCTTTTGACACGCATCCGCAATGCGCAGATGGTGGCCAAGACGTCGGTCTCGGTTCCTTCCTCCAAAGTGAAGGTTGCCATCGCCCAGGTGTTGCAAGAAGAAGGCTACATCGACGGCTTCAAGGTTTCCAACGAGGGCGGAAAGTCCGAGTTGCAAATCGCCCTGAAGTACTACGCCGGTCGCCCCGTCATTGAGCGCATCGAGCGCGTGAGCCGCCCTGGCCTGCGCGTGTACCGTGGCAGCGACGCCATTCCCCAGGTCCAAAACGGTCTGGGCGTGGCCATTGTCACCACCCCCAAGGGTGTTATGACCGATCGCAAGGCGCGCGCTACCGGTGTCGGTGGCGAAGTCTTGTGCTACGTCGCCTGATGCTGCACAGAGGAGAAAACTAAGATGTCCCGCGTAGGCAAACTTCCTGTAACCATCCCCGCTGGGGTGGATATTTCCGTCAAAGACGATCTGATCAGTGTCAAGAGCACTGGCGGCGCTTTGACTCTCAAGCAAAACGTCCTGGTCAAGGTTGTCAACGAAGCTGGCAGCCTGAACTTCAAGCCAGCCAATGATTCGCGTGAAGCAGACGCCATGTCTGGCACCATGCGCCAGTTGGTCAACAACATGGTTCTAGGCGTGACCAAGGGCTTTGAGAAAAAGCTCAGCTTGATCGGCGTGGGCTACAAGGCCCAGGCCACTGGCACCAAATTGAATCTGACGGTGGGCTACTCCCATCCGGTCAACTTTGATATGCCCGCAGGGATTTCGGTGGCAACACCAACCCCCACGGAAATCGTGATCAAGGGCGCTGATCGTCAGCGCGTCGGGCAAATTGCCGCCGAAGTGCGCGCAGTGCGTCCGCCCGAGCCTTACAAGGGCAAGGGCATCCGCTATGCGGACGAGAAGATCACGATCAAAGAAACCAAGAAGAAATAAGGATCTGCACTATGTTGACCAAAAAAGAGCAGCGTCTTCGCAGAGCGCGTCAAACCCGGATCCGCATTGCCGATCAGGGTGTTGCACGCTTGACTGTCAATCGCACCAATCTGCACATCTATGCCAGCGTGATTTCTGGCGACGGCGGCAAGATAATCGCCACGGCGTCCACGGCAGAGTCCGAAGTGCGCAAGTCCCTCGGGGCTTCCGGCAAGGGCGGCAATGTTTCCGCAGCGCAGATGGTTGGCAAGCGTGTGGCCGAGAAGGCCAAGGCGCTTGGTGTTGAGAAGGTTGCGTTTGATCGTGCCGGGTTTGCGTACCACGGCCGCGTCAAGGCGTTGGCTGATGCGGCACGTGAAGCTGGCTTGCAGTTCTAAGCAGATCGGAAAAAAGTATGGCAAAAGTTCAAGCAAAAATGCAAGGTAAGGCCGAAGGTCCTGAAGACGGTCTGCGCGAGAAAATGATCGCGATCAACCGCGTTACCAAAGTGGTAAAGGGTGGTCGTATTCTCGGTTTCGCCGCTCTGACGGTGGTGGGTGATGGCGATGGCCGCATCGGCATGGGCAAGGGCAAGTCCAAGGAAGTTCCTTTGGCTGTGCAAAAGGCCATGGAAGAAGCGCGCCGCAACATGATCAAGGTTTCCATCAAGAATGGCTCGATTCACCACAAGGTGATGGGTCACCACGGTGCGGCCAACGTCATGATGGCGCCGGCTCCAAAGGGTACCGGCATCATTGCTGGCGGCCCGATGCGCGCTGTTTTCGAAGTGGTTGGCATTACCGACATCGTGGCCAAGAGCCATGGTTCCACCAACCCCTACAACATGGTGCGCGCCACCCTGGATGCGTTGTCGGTCTCGACCTCGCCTGCCGAAGTGGCTGCCAAGCGTGGCAAGAGCGTTGAAGAACTCTTCGCTTGAACGGAGACTTTGAAATGACTACTCAACAAAAAGTAAAAGTTCAGTTGGTGCGCAGCCCCATTGGCTGCAAGGAAGACCACCGCGCCACCGTGCGCGGCTTGGGCTTGCGCAAACTCAACAGCACCAGCGAACTGCAGGACACGCCCGCTGTGCGCGGCATGATCAACAAGATCAGTTACCTGGTCAAAGTGCTCTAAGAGGTAAATGATGGAACTCAATAGCATCAAGCCCGCCGATGGCGCCAAGCACGCCAAGCGTCGCGTTGGCCGTGGCATCGGCTCCGGTCTGGGAAAAACAGCAGGACGTGGCCACAAGGGTCAAAAGTCGCGCGCCGGTGGCTACCACAAGGTCGGTTTTGAAGGCGGTCAGATGCCCATGCATCGCCGTCTGCCCAAGCGCGGCTTCAAGTCGCACCTGCTCAAGTTCAACGCCGAAATCACCTTGACCGCCCTGGGCGCGCTCGGTGTGCCCGAAGTCGATCTGCTCACCCTGAAGCAGGCCGGTCTGGTAGGCGACATGGTGAAGGTGGTTAAGGTCATCAACACCGGCGCGATTTCCAGCGCCATCAAGCTCACGGGCATCGGCGCAACTGCGGGTGCCAAGGCAGCCGTCGAAGCCGCTGGCGGCAGCTTCGCCTAAAGCGATATTGGAGACCGACGTTCGTGGCAACTAGCACAGCTCAACTGGCAAAGACTGACAAGTACGGTGACCTGCGTCGCCGGCTTGTGTTCTTGTTGCTTGCGCTGGTGGTGTACCGCGTGGGCGCACACATACCGGTTCCGGGCATCGATCCGGCGCAGCTGCAGCAGTTGTTCAAGGGCCAGCAAGGCGGCATATTGAGTTTGTTCAATATGTTCTCCGGCGGTGCCCTGTCGCGCTTCACGATTTTTGCGCTCGGGATCATGCCGTACATCTCGGCCTCGATCATCATGCAGTTGCTCACCTACGTGTTGCCCACGTTTGAGCAACTCAAGAAAGAGGGCGAAGCCGGGCGCCGCAAGATTACGCAGTACACCCGCTACGGCACGCTTGGCCTGGCGCTGTTTCAGTCGCTCGGCATCGCACTGGCGCTGGAGTCCTCTGCCGGTCTGGTGATCGCACCCGGATTCAGCTTCCGACTGACCTCCATGGTCACGCTCACCGCTGGCACCATGTTCCTGATGTGGCTGGGCGAGCAAATCACCGAGCGCGGTCTGGGTAACGGCATCTCGATTCTGATCTTCGGCGGCATTGCCGCTGGCCTGCCCAATGCCATCGGTGGACTGCTGGAACTGGTTCGCACCGGTGCCATGAGCATCATTGTGGCTCTGGTGGTGGTGATCGTTGTGGCGCTGGTGACCTACTTTGTGGTGTTTGTCGAGCGCGGTCAACGCAAGATTCTGGTTAATTACGCACGCCGCCAGGTGGGCAACAAAGTCTATGGTGGACAATCGTCGCACCTGCCTTTGAAGCTCAACATGGCCGGTGTGATTCCGCCCATCTTTGCGTCGTCCATCATCCTGTTGCCCGCTACGGTGGCCAACTGGTTCAGCACCGGTGACTCGATGCGCTGGCTCAAAGACATCGCCAGCACCCTGAGCCCCGGACAACCCGTGTACGTGATGCTGTACGCTGCGGCGATCGTGTTTTTCTGCTTCTTCTACACGGCGCTGGTGTTCAACAGCCGCGAGACGGCAGACAACCTCAAGAAGAGTGGTGCGTTCATCCCCGGCATTCGCCCCGGTGACCACACCGCCAAGTACATTGACAAGATTTTGCTCAGGCTCACCCTGGCTGGCGCGATCTACATCACGTTTGTCTGCCTGTTGCCCGAGTTTCTGATTTTGAAATACAACGTGCCGTTCTACTTTGGTGGTACGTCGTTGTTGATTATTGTGGTTGTGACCATGGACTTCATGGCGCAGGTTCAAAACTACCTGATGTCCCAGCAGTACGAGTCACTTTTGAAAAAGGCTAACTTCAAGTCCTCCTGATTCGGTAGCTGTTAATGTCAAAAGATGATGTCATTCAGATGCAGGGTGAGGTGGTTGAGAATCTGCCAAATGCGACGTTTCGCGTGAAGCTGGAAAACGGGCATGTGGTATTGGGGCACATTTCTGGAAAGATGCGGATGCATTACATCCGTATCCTGCCAGGAGACAAGGTGACGGTGGAATTGACGCCATACGATCTGACCCGAGCGCGGATCGTATTTAGAGCAAAGTAGTAAGAAGCGCAGGTTCCGCGCAGCGCAATTGGCGGAACGGTGCAAAGTGTTTTAGGAGAGAAATATGAAGGTTTCGGCTTCGGTCAAGAAAATTTGCCGCAACTGCAAAATCATCCGGCGCAGGGGCATTGTGCGCGTGATCTGTACAGATCCGCGTCACAAGCAGCGTCAGGGTTAATTGCAATAGTTTTAGAGGACGAAAATGGCACGTATCGCTGGCATCAACATTCCGCCGCAACAGCATTCAGAAATTGGCCTGACCGCCATTTTTGGTATCGGTCGCAGTCGCGCTCGCAAGATTTGCGAAGCCTGTGGCATTGCGTATTCCAAAAAGGTCAAGGACTTGACCGATAGCGATCTGGAGAAACTCCGCGATCAGATCGGCCAATTCACCATCGAAGGTGACCTGCGTCGCGAAACCACCATGAACATCAAGCGTTTGATGGACATTGGTTGCTATCGTGGCTTCCGTCATCGCCGCGGTCTGCCGGTGCGTGGTCAGCGCACGCGCACCAACGCCCGTACCCGCAAAGGCCCGCGTAAGGCCGCTGCGTCTTTGAAGAAATAACAGGGATTGAGAGACCACTATGGCAAAAGCTCCTGCAAGTAATGCCGCACAACGCGTGCGCAAGAAAGTTCGCAAGAACGTGGCCGACGGCATTGCGCACGTGCATGCGTCGTTCAACAACACCATCATCACGATCACCGACCGCCAGGGCAATGCCCTGTCGTGGGCATCGTCGGGTGGCCAGGGTTTCAAGGGTTCGCGTAAGTCGACCCCGTTTGCAGCCCAAGTCGCTTCCGAAGTGGCCGGTCGTGCTGCGCTAGAGCAAGGTATCAAGAACCTGGACGTCGAGATCAAGGGCCCCGGCCCCGGACGCGAGTCGTCGGTTCGCGCCCTGGCCGCGCTGGGCATTCGCATCAACATGATTGCCGATGTCACGCCCGTCCCGCACAACGGTTGCCGCCCTCAAAAGCGTCGCCGGATCTAAGTTTTTTTCAACAAGCCCACCGCCATCACCGCTGGTTGATGGCTCCCGCAGTTCGCTGCGGCAGATGACATAAAGGAAGTTCAAGTGGCACGCTACCTCGGCCCCAAGGCCAAACTATCACGCCGTGAAGGCACCGACCTGTTCCTCAAGAGCGCACGCCGCGCCATTGGTGACAAGGCCAAATTCGACTCCAAGCCAGGTCAGCATGGCCGCACTTCCGGTGCGCGCACGTCCGACTATGGTCTGCAACTGCGCGAGAAGCAAAAGGTCAAGCGCATGTACGGCGTGCTTGAGCGCCAATTCCGCCGCTATTTTGAAGAGGCCGACCGCCGCAAGGGCAACACCGGTGCAAACCTGTTGCTGTTGTTGGAGTCGCGTCTGGACAATGTGGTGTACCGCATGGGCTTTGGCTCCACCCGCGCCGAGGCGCGCCAGTTGGTCTCGCACAAGGCCATTACCGTCAACGGTAACGCGGTCAACATTCCGTCCTACATGGTCAAGTCGGGTGATCTGATTGCCCTGCGTGAGAAGTCGAAGAAGCAAAACCGCGTGGTCGAGGCTCTGCAGTTGGCGCAACAGGTCGGTATTCCTTCCTGGGTGGAAGTCAATGCTGACAAGGCAGAGGGTACCTTCAAATCTGTTCCTGACCGGGACCAGTTTGGAGCCGACATCAATGAATCGTTGATCGTTGAGTTGTACTCCCGTTAAAGGGAGTTGATTTGTTGTTTTCGTTCCTTGGCTGTGGGGCACCCCAGCCAGGGTGCTTCACCAGCCTTACCGACGTAACGAGTCGGGGGTATTGAGAGGAAGTTTGCATGCAGAACAGTTTGCTAAAACCCAAGACCATCAGTGTTGAACAGCTCGGCCCGAACCGGGCTAAAGTCGCTTTGGAGCCCTTCGAGCGCGGATATGGGCACACGCTTGGCAACGCGCTGCGCCGTGTCCTGTTGTCGTCCATGCCTGGCTATGCTGCCACCGAAGTCACCATCGCTGGCGTGTTGCACGAGTACTCATCGATTGACGGCGTACAGGAAGACGTTGTCAACATCCTGCTGAATTTGAAGGGCGTGGTGTTCAAGCTCCACAACCGCGACGAAGTGACCCTGAGTCTGCGCAAGGACACCGCTGGTGTGGTGACTGCGGCCGACATTCAGACCCCCCACGACGTCGAAATCGTCAATCCCGACCACGTCATTGCCAACCTGTCGCAAGGCGGCAAGCTTGACATGCAGATCAAGGTCGAAAAGGGCCGTGGCTACGTGCCCGGAACCATGCGTCGCCACGGCGATGAGCCTACCAAGTCGATCGGCCGCATCGTGCTCGACGCATCGTTTTCGCCCGTCAAGCGCGTGAGCTACACGGTTGAGAGCGCGCGCGTTGAGCAGCGCACTGATCTGGATAAGTTGGTGGTCGAAATCGAGACCAACGGTGCCGTTTCGGCAGAAGACGCCGTGCGCGCCTCGGCCAAGATTCTGGTCGAGCAGCTCGCTGTGTTCGCTCAGCTCGAGGGCAGCGAACTGGCCGCATTTGACGCGCCCTCGCCGCGCGGCAATGCCCAGTTTGACCCGATCCTGCTGCGTCCGGTGGACGAGCTCGAACTCACGGTGCGTTCGGCCAACTGCTTGAAGGCCGAAAACATCTACTACATCGGGGACCTGATTCAGCGTACCGAAAACGAGTTGCTCAAGACCCCCAACCTGGGTCGCAAGTCGCTCAACGAAATCAAGGAAGTGCTGGCCTCGCGCGGGCTGACTTTGGGCATGAAGCTCGAAAGCTGGCCACCGGCTTCGCTCGAAAAGCGTTAATTTTTTTGGACCCTTCGGGGTACCGTGCCACGGGCAGTACCTGATCCGGCTGCCTGTTCAATAACTTAAGGAAATCACCATGCGTCACGGACACGGACTACGTAAACTCAATCGCACCACATCGCACCGTCTGGCGATGCTGCGCAACATGATGAACTCGCTCATCGCGCACGAAGTCATCAAGACCACGCTGCCCAAGGCCAAGGAATTGCGCCGCGTCGTCGAACCCATGATCACCCTGGCCAAGGAAGCCAGCGTTGCCAACCGCCGCCTGGCCTTCAACCGCCTGCGCGATCGTGACAGCGTTACCAAGCTGTTTGGCGAACTCGGCCCGCGCTTTGCTGCGCGTCCGGGCGGCTACACACGCATCCTGAAGATGGGTTTCCGCGTGGGCGACAACGCCCCCATGGCACTGGTCGAATTTGTTGATCGCCCGGTCACTGTCGAAGCCGAAGAAGTGGCAGAGACAGCCTAAGTAGGTTACAATCAACCCCTTGACGCGGAGTGGAGCAGCCTGGTAGCTCGTTGGGCTCATAACCCAAAGGTCGTTAGTTCAAATCTAGCCTCCGCAACCAATAAATACGTGGTATTCCACGACACAAATGGCTCACTTCGGTGGGCCATTTTTGTTTATGCTCCCACTAGTGACCGGCCATCCAGCGATAGGAGTCTTCCATGCTCACACTCCACCACTTAGAACTTTCCCGCTCCCAGCGCATTCTCTGGCTCCTCGAGGAGTTGGAGTTGCCCTACAAGATCGTTGTTTACAAGCGCGACAAGAAGACCCGCCTGGCACCTGCTGAACTCAAAGCCATTCATCCTCTGGGCAAGTCCCCGGTCATCACCGATGGCAAGATTACCGTCGCCGAGTCCGGTGCCATCCTCGAACACATTGGAGAGAAGTACGGTGTTGACCTTGGGGGAGAGTTGTCCGGCTTGGAGCCCGCACGCGGCACCAAAGAGCATCGCCAGTGCCGCTTCTGGATGCACTACGCAGAAGGTTCCCTGATGAACTGGCTCGTCATGAAACTCGTATTCATGACCATCCCCACCCAGCCGATGCCATTCTTTGTCAAACCCATTGCACGACAACTCTGCAACAAGGTACAGACCAAGCTGATTGATCCCAACGTCAACACAGCGATGGAGTTCATGGAATCCCACCTGAGCAAGCACAAGTGGTTTTCTGGCGACCACATTACCCTGGCAGACTTCCAGATGAGCTTTGCTGTGGAAGCCGTTCTGTCCCGAGTAGATGGTGCTGCGAAGTACCCCCATCTGATGGCCTACAAGCAACGCCTCAATGAGCGACCCGCCTACCAACGCGCGATCGCCAAGGGTGGGCCGGTAGTGATGTAAAAAACTTCAGATTACGATCCGCGACAATCGGGGCTCTACTCGAAAAATTCATGCAAACCAAGACCTTCTCCAACCTACCTGTCCTCTTCGCTATCGCTATCGCCGCCGGTGCCCTGGTTCCCGACTCAGCCTGCATCGCTGCAACACACCGCGCAGCCAAGCCCGTGCCCCACAAGAAGAGCACGCCCGCCGTCAACACTCCCGCGGCACTTGCTGCCGACTCGGCCTTGGCGGGCAACCCGCCGGCCCTGCCAGCCAAAGCATGGCTGCTGATGGATTTCGACTCCGGCGAAGTGCTCGCCTCGGCCAACGCTGACGAAGCATTGCCGCCCGCCTCACTTACCAAGATGATGACCAGCTACCTGGTCGAGCAGGCGCTGCGCTCTGGCAAGCTCAAGCAAACCGACCTGGTTTCGGTCAGTCAAAACGCATGGTGCCGAGGGACAAGCGCCGAGTCGTGCATGTACCTGCCACTCAACAGCCAGGCCACGGTGATCGACATCCTGCGCGGCATCATCATCCAGTCGGGCAATGACGCGTCCAAGGCGATTGCCGAGCACATGGCGGGCTCCGAAGAGGGTTTTGCCAAGCTGATGAATGCAGAAGCACAGCGCCTGGGTATGACGCACACGCACTTTGTCAACCCCACCGGCTTACCCGACCCGCAGCACAAGGCGTCTGCGCGTGACCTCGCCATCCTGGCGCGTGCCATCATCCGCGACAGCGTTGACTACTACCCCATCTACGCGGAACGCGACTTCAAATACAACGGTATCAAGCAAGGCAACCGCAATGCGCTGCTCTACACCGATCCCACCGTGGATGGCCTCAAGACCGGCCACACCGATGAGGCGGGTTTCTGCCTGGTCACTTCGTCCAAGCGCAACGAAATGCGCCTGATCACCGTCATCCTCAACACCAACAGCGCTCAGGCGCGTGCCGACGAAACGCGAACGCTGCTCGGCTGGGGCTTTGGCAGTTTCGAGAAGGTCACCCCGATTGAATCGACCGCCGTAGTCACCACGGCCAAGGTCAGCTTTGGCAAGGCAGACACGGTTGCAGCGGGTCTGGGCGCACCGTGGATGCTGACCGTGCCGCGCGGCCAGCAAGTGCAGACCTCGGTCGAACTCACACTGGGCCTGGAAGCGCCAGTCGCCAAGGGCGCTGTGATCGGCAAGGTGGTCGCAACCTCAAACGGCAAACCCGTGG
>CAIPBW010000556.1 GCA_903863395.1 uncultured beta proteobacterium | reverse complement strand
GCCCACGACCGAGACCAGGTACTGCAAGGCGCCCAGGTTGTAGGTGATGCTGTCGTAGTAGATGTGGCGCAGGTAGTCGGTCGGATTGCGCTGCATCCTGCGTCGCTGGGAAATTTCAACCTCGTCGCCCTTCTCGAAGCGCCCCACCAGATACGGCAGTGTTCCGCCGCCGTGCGAAGCAATGAGTTTGAGGTTGGGGTAGAGGTCAAAAAAGCCATCGAAGATCATGCGCGTAATGGCCAACGTGGTGTCAAACATGAAGCCCACCGACCAGCTCAGGTCGTACTGGGTCATGTCCATCACATCCACGCCGGGCGGGTCGGTGGGGTGCACCAGCACCGGCAGGGCGCGCTTGTCGATTTCGGCCCAGATCGGCGCAAAGAACGGGTCGGTCAAGCTGCGCCCCGAGACATTGGCCAGCACCATCACGCCAGAGGCGCCATTGGCGCAACTGCGCGCGAGTTCCTCCACGGCGCGCTGCGGGTACTCCCACGGCAGCGAGGTAAGCCAGCGGATGCGATCCGGGTAAGTGGCTTGCGCCTGGGCCATGGTGTCGTTGGACTCCACCGCCGCGCGGCAGCTCACTTCTTCGCCACCCCAGTAAACGTTGGGGCAGGTCAGCGACACCACCGAAATGTCGATACCCGCCGCATCCATGTGCGCGATGCGCAGGGCGTAATCGAAATGCCCGCGCTGCGGGATCACCACCGGCGTGTCGCCCCGGAAGATCTCCTGCTGCCCGTCCGGGCGCGTCTTGATGCGGTACATGCCGCCTTCGGCCTTGAGCAGTTCCAGCCACGCAGGCGTGAACATATGGGTGTGGACATCGATCACGGGCATGCGTGTTTCTCCAAGGTTGCTCCGGATAATAGTCGCAAAGCCTGGCCTTGCGGTGCATCCGCGATTGCCCGGCTGCGTTGGCGCGGCGATGCCCCTACAATGTTTTTGCCCCAACGCGCCGGATGCGCGGCTTCCCTCCACTTTGATCCCAAGGACTCACCATGAAAAGAAGACAACTCCATGTTCTGGCGGCCGCTTCGGCGCTGGGCCTGATCGGTCCGCACGGTCTGGCACAAGCACAGGACAAGCCGGTGCTGAAAATCCTGGTGGGGTTTCCGCCCGGGGGGTCGGTCGATGTGGTGGCGCGATTGCTGGCCGAGCGCATGAAGAGCGTGCTCGACCAGAACGTGCTGATCGACAACAAGCCCGGTGCCGCCGGTCGCGTGGCCCTGGGCGAAGTACGCCGTGCCACGCCCGATGGCAACACCCTGGTGCTGGCTGCCAGCGGTGCGCTGGTGATCCTGCCCTGGCTCTACAAAACGCTGGGCTACGACCCGGTGCGCGACTTCACCCCGATTGCCCGCACCACCAGTTTTGACTTTGCCCTGACGGTGGGACCGGGTGCGCCCGCTGGCGACATCAAGGCGCTGTTTGCCTGGCTTAAGGCCAACCCCGACAAGGCCAACTACGCCACCTCGGGTGCCGGCACGGTGCCGCACTTTACCGGCGTGCTGCTGTCGCAGGAAACATCCATTCCCATGACCCATGTGGCCTACAAGGGCGGTGCCCCGGCGGCGCAGGATTTGTTGGGCGGCCAGATTCCGCTGATGATCGACACTGCCTCGGAAACCATTGAGCACCACCGCAGCGGCAAGCTGCGCATCCTGGCCGTCACGGGCGAAAACCGCTCGGCCGCCCTGCCCGATGTGCCCACGCTCAAGGAACTGGGCTACAACCTGGTGGCCGACGCCTTCTTCGGGCTGTATGGCCCGGCCGGTATGGCACCGGAGCGCACGCAAAAGATTAGCGATGCGGTCGCGCAGGCGCTGGCCAACCCGGAGTTGCAGGCCCGCATCCGCGCACTCGGCCTGTCGCCCAGCTATGCCGGACCGCAGGCTCTGGCCACGATCCAGGCCACGCACCTCAAGCGCTGGGAGGGCCCGATCAAAACCTCGGGCTACACCATCGACCAGTAGCGCCAACGCGCAGGCGCTGCGCTACAGGGTGAAGGTCCAGGCGTCGATCAGCGCGCCGGGAACACGTGCGCCACCCAGGGAACGCATGAAGTAGGTGCCCGAGGCCGGGTCGATCTCGGCCGAGTCGGTCAGCGCCAGCAGTTTGGTGCCGAGCGCGTCGTACAGGCTCTCGTCCCAGCGCAGGTCGTTGATCGGGCCGACGATGGCACCGTCTTCCACCCAG
>CAIPBW010000555.1 GCA_903863395.1 uncultured beta proteobacterium | reverse complement strand
GTGCCGCTTGCGGGCGAAAAAAAACCCTGCCGCTACAGGGATTGAATAACATGGTGGCCTGGGGCGGAATCGAACCACCGACACAAGGATTTTCAATCCTCTGCTCTACCGACTGAGCTACCGGGCCTGAGCGCGCAATTATATCAGCAACATTTGTCGCAACGATGCGGGTCATGTCAAATACTCGCTCGCTTGCCCCGCGTGAGGTCAACGCCGAGTTGCTTGAGCTTGCGGTACAAATGGGTGCGCTCCAGCCCCGTCTTTTCTGCCACCCGGGTCATGGAGCCGTTCTCTTTGGCCAGGTGGTATTCAAAATAGGCCTTCTCGAACTCATCGCGCGCTTCGCGCAAAGGCTTGTCCAACACGAAGTTCTGGTTTGCCTGGAGCGCACCATGCGGCGCTGCGGCTGCAACTGCGGCTGCGACCGGCGCGGAGCCACCCACACTCTCCTGCGAAACCACCATCGCAACCGGCTCAGGACCCGCCAGGGACTTGCGCAAGTTGCCACGCGCCAAGCCCTGCTCCACGGCCTTTAACAGTTTTTGCAGCGTGATGGGTTTCTCAAGGAAAGCCAAAGCGCCAATCTTGGTCGCTTCCACCGCAGTGTCGATGGTGGCATGCCCGCTCATCATGATAACGGGCATGGTCAGCGCCCCGGAAGCCGACCACTCCTTGAGCAGGGTCACGCCGTCGGTATCGGGCATCCAGATGTCGAGCAACACCAGATCGGGGCGGTCGCGCAGGCGCGCGGCGCGGGCTTGCGCAGCGTTTTCCGCCAGTTCAACGTTATGCCCTTCGTCGTTGAGTATTTCCCAGAGCAGATCACGAATCCCGTGCTCATCATCAACAACCAAAATGTTTGCCATGGTATGCGCTCGACCCCTCAGATGCTGTTGGGCTTGATCAAACTGTCTCACCCTGATAGACGGCTAATGATAACGATACTTGCGCCCCGACAACTTCGCCCCCTTCGGAGCGGTTTGCCAGGTCGATGCGGGTGCCGTGCTCGTCCGCGATTTTCTTCACAACTGCCAGTCCCAGCCCGGTTCCTTTGGGCTTGGTCGTGACATAAGGCTCAAACGCTCGCTTGAGAATGTTTTCGGAAAAACCTGTCCCGTTATCCAGCACGGTCAAGCGCACCCGGCCCTTGGCTTTTTGCCACTGGGTGCGCAGCACGACACTGCGCTGCGCACGTGCGCTGCCAGCGGCCGATTCGCTCGCATCCAGCGCATTCTGCAGGAGGTTGTGGACCACTTGCCTGAGTTGCTGCGCATCGCCCAGCACCTTGGGGCAAGGGCTTTCCAATTCCAGGTGCACGGGGACCCCCAGGTGCTCGCCTTCGTAAAGGTGGGCAATGTCCTGCACCAGCAGATTGAGGTCAACCGGCTTGAGTTCGGCAGCAGGCAAGCGCGCGTAGTCGCGAAATTCGTTCACCAGCCGCTTCATGGCATCCACCTGGTCCACGATGGTCTTCACGGACTTGCTCAGGATGGCCTGGTCGGCCGCGGTCTGCTTGCCGGAGAGTTTGAGTTCTAACCGCTCAGCCGACAACTGAATGGGGGTGAGCGGGTTCTTGATCTCATGCGCCAGGCGGCGCGCCACCTCGCCCCAGGCCTGTGCGCGTTGGGCAGAGACGATTTCCGAGATATCGTCAAACACCAGAAGCCGCGCATCGCCCGGCAATTCGGCCCCACGCGCCACCAGCGTCAACGCCCGATCAAACGGACCCTGCATCTTTCCCGACTCGGCTCCCAACTCAAACGATTTCTGCCAGTGGTCGAGTCCATGCTCGGTGCGCTGGGACAAAAAGCTTGCAAACTGCTCCTGCACAGACCGCCCAAAATCCTCAAGACCTGCAACCTGTTCGATCGAAGTGCCCACGTGCGCGGTCAACGGTACCCTCAGAATCCGCGTGGCCCCTGGGTTGGACGAGCGGATTTCTCCTGCCGTTCCCAGCACAATCACTCCCGCCGTGAGATTGTCCAAAATCGTTTGCAGATTGGAACGTGCCGAGTCCACCTGCGCCATGCTTTGCTCTACCTCCCGGCGCGCATCGGCCAACTGCTCGGTCATGGAGGCAAATGCCCGCGTCAATCCATCGAGTTCGTCCTTGCCCTGCATCGCCAGTTTGGGCGTGAGGTCGCCTGCAGCCACCTGGCTCACGCCTTCTGCCAACAGCAGCAAGGGCCTGGCGATCTGATTGCCCAGGATGACCGCCAGCAACACCGCACCAAACACCGCAAGAAACAGGCTCAACGTGAGCGTTCCTATGTACATACGCTTGAGTCCGACACGTGCCAGCGCCCGCTCCTGGTACTCGCGGTTGGCTGCCTCAACCGCCAATGCGTTGGATACCAAATTGCTCGGCAGTGCCTTGGTAACAAAGAAAAACCGGTCTTCCGTTACCAGTTCAAACGTTGCACTGGGAATGGGGACCAGCACTTTAACGCGGGCACCAGTGGGTGCGCCCGGCACAGCCTCCTCAAGACCCTCAAACCACGACAGCGAGCGTTCCGTTCGGGCGCTGCGAAATTGCGCCGCCGTTGGTTTGTCAGGACTCAGGCGCAACCCCGATTGCGCCACGCTGCTGAGCAGTCGGCCGGGGGACGCCCACACGCTGACTTCTGCGGCACCGAGTTGGTCCAGTTGCTTGCCCAGCGCCAACCCCAGGCTGATGTCGGGACTTTCCGCGATTTGGCTTGCCGCTGAACGTGCCTTGGCAGCCAGTTCATTCGACAATGTATCCAGCGATGCACGGCCCAGGTTCAAGCCGGCTTCAAGCGCGCCCTCCACCTTGACATCAAACCAGGTTTCGATCGAGCGCGAAACGAACTGGTACGACACGATGTAGATCAGCAGCCCCGGCGCGAAGCCCACCAACGAAAAGATCACCGCCAGTTTCACCAGCAGGCGACTGCCAAACTTGCCCTGGCGCAAACGTATTCCCAGGCTGTAACCCACCCAGACAATGCCGCAAAACAGCAGCGCCGCGACCGCCACATTGATCGTGAACAGGGTGGCGTAATTGCGCTCATACAGATCGCGGTTATTGGTCGCCTCCAGCAGCAAATAGAGCAGGATCAACCCTACCAGCACCATCACCACGGCTCCGACTGCGATCGCCCAACGCAAGTGCCGAGAGCTGAACCGTGCTGCGGGCGCGACGACTTCAGGCGCTTGCGACATCATTTTTGGGGATCTGCAACAAGGGGCGCGTTAAGGGTCGCCGCAATATCCCAATCCGATTGCCCCACGGCACCAATCTGAAAGGGCCTGGGCAGTTGGCTCAGGTCCAGACGAAAGCGCAACTCCATGCGGTACTTGACGCTGCCATCCAAATCGGCAGCCTCGGCAATCTTCCAGCGGGACACCCGCTTGATCACCGCCAGTGCTTGTGCCAGGGTGTCAAAGCTCTGGTTGAGCGCCAAGCCCACGTCGCCTTCGCGCCCGGCCCCGGATGAGACATTGAGCCGCCAATGGCGCGTCAGCGGCTGGTAGGCCAGCCGCATGCGCCGCTCCACCGCAGCCACTTTCTTGTCGTACCAGTACCAGCGCTCGCGAAACACGTCGGCTTGCAGCACAAAATACAGCGGGATGCTCTTGAGTAGTGCATCTTCCACGGCGGGCGGCAGTTCAAACAGCACCTGGGCCGAGACCTGGATGCCGTCATCCACCCGCTCTAGCTGAAGTTGCGAAATATCGGCCGTGCCCTGCGCATGCACCATGGCTGCAGCGAAGAACAGCAGCAAGACGCCACCCAACCGGGCCACGCTATGCCAGGTGTTTTTGCAGCAATGCGTAATAAAAGCCATCGTGATCACATAGGGGATTGTCCAAGACGCCAGCCGTTTTGAGGTCGTTTCGGGGCATTAAATGCCCTGGCGATGGCAGCAAAGCGGCATCGGTGTTGTGTGCAAGAAACGTTTGCATCTGCCCATCCCCTTCTGCCACAAAAATGGAACAGGTGCAGTAGAGCAGCCTTCCGCCCGGGCGCAGCAGAGCCCACAGGGTTTGCAGCATACGCCGTTGCAGGGCGGCAAGTTGCTCGATATCGGCTTCGCGGCGCAGCCAGCGCACGTCGGGGTGGCGCCGCACAATGCCGGATGCGGTACAGGGGGCGTCCAGCAGGATCGCGTCAAACGGCTCTCCGTCCCACCAATCCTGCGGTTTGGCCGCATCGGCCACCAACAATTGCGCCTTCAGTTGCAGGCGTTGCAGGTTTTCAGCGATGCGTTCGCTGCGACGCGGGTCGATCTCTAGCGCGCTAACCGCGCAATCGGAAATTTCGAGCAAATGCCCGGTCTTCCCGCCGGGCGCTGCACAGGCGTCGAGCACGCGCAAACCCGCCGTCGCAGGCAGGCCCGCAAGTAGCAAAGGGGCGGCCAACTGTGCCGCCGCGTCCTGCACCGAAACCAGTCCGATCTCAAAACCTGGAAGAAGGCGTACCGGTACCGGCTGCTCCAGATATACGACGCTTGCCCCACCCGAGCGGGCTGCCAGACCGGCACGTTCGAGTTTCAGCAGGTAGTCTGCAATGCCGGTCTTTCGGGTATTCACGCGCAGCGTCATCGGCGCGTGGGCGTTGGCCGCCGTCAGAATGCTTTGCCAATCCTGCGGGCGCTCGCGGCGCAGACGCTCAATCCACCAGCGCGGATGGTTCCAGAGTGCAACCGGATCGGCGTCGGTTGCCGCCACCAAGGCTTCGCGTTCGCGCAGGAAACGCCGCAAACACGCGTTGAGAAAATTGGCCTGCGCCTTGGTTGCCGGATTGCGTTTGGCGGCCTCAACCACCTGGTTGACCAAGGTGAACGCATCGTAGGGCGCGTCGACCGTTCGCCACATCAGCGCCAGCGCCAGACACAACAGCGCGTCGGCGGGCGCAGGGGGCTGCTTGGCAGCCAGCAGGGTTCGCAGCGCCTGCGCCCGACCCATGTCGCGCCACGCTGCAAAGGCCAGCGCCTGCACGCCAGCGCGCAGTGCGGCAGCCGTGCCCTCGATGGCTGCGGTGCCCGAGGTCCCGTTGCGCACAAGCTCCACCACCCGTGCCGCAGCCTGAAGCTGGCGCCACAGTGGCACAGGTACGTCAGGCGCGTTCATGCACTCTCATCCTCGTGGTCAGCACCGGGGCGCGCTCACGCACTGGGGCTGCAAGAAAAAACCCCAAGTCCAACGATGCACAGGACTTGGGGCTTTGCATGCAGGCCGATGAGAACTTACTGGCTTGCAGCATCCTCGCTACTGACCACGGCGGCAGGCTCTTCACCTGCCAACTCGGCGGCTTCGGCCTCGGCGATGGCGCGGCGCTCTGCGTCGTCCATGCTCTCGCGCACCTTGCGTGCTTCGTGGTACGCCAAACCGGTGCCCGCAGGAATCAGCCGTCCGACGATGACGTTTTCCTTCAAGCCGCGCAGTTCGTCGCGCTTGCCCATGATGGCAGCCTCGGTCAGCACGCGCGTCGTTTCCTGGAACGAAGCGGCGCTGATGAAGCTGTCGGTCGAGAGCGACGCCTTGGTGATACCCAGCAGCAAGTTGGTGAACGTGGCCGGAATCTTGCCCGCAGCGCGCAAGGCATCGTTGGTGTTGAGCATTTCGGAACGTTCCACCTGCTCGCCATTGATGTAGTTGGAGTCGCCCGCGCTTTCGACCACGACACGGCGCAGCATCTGGCGAACAATCACTTCGATGTGCTTATCGTTGATCTTCACGCCCTGGAGGCGGTAGACGTCCTGCACTTCGTCGACGATGTAGCGTGCCAGTTCTTCCGGTCCGAGCAGGCGCAAGATGTCCTGCGGATCGGCCGGGCCATCCACCACGCTTTCGCCCTTGTTGACCACCTGGCCTTCGTGCACCAAGATGTTCTTCTCCTTGGGCACGAGCTCTTCCCAGACCTTGCCTTCCGGATCGGTAATCTGCAGACGAACCTTGCCCTTGGTTTCCTTGCCGAACGACACTGTTCCGGTGGACTCGGCGAGCACGCCCTTGTCCTTGGGAGAGCGTGCTTCGAACAGCTCCGCCACCCGCGGCAGACCGCCGGTAATGTCGCGCGTCTTTTGCCCTTCGATCGGGATACGGGCCAGCACTTCGCCGGGACCCACGTCCTGACCGTCGCGCACCTGCACCAGCGCACCAACCGGGAAGCCGATGGTCACTGAGTGGTCGGTGCCCGGAATCTTGACTTCGTTACCGGTCGCATCAATCAGCTTGACCTGGGGGCGCACCACCTTGGCAGCGCCACGGCGCTTGGGGTCAATCACCACCAGCGTTGACAGACCGGTGACTTCGTCCACCTGTTTGGCAACCGTGAGGCCTTCTTCCACATTTTCAAAGTGCGCCTTGCCGGCAAACTCGGTAATGATGGGGCGTGTCAGCGGATCCCAGTTGGCCAAAATGGTGCCTGCCTTGATGGTTTGATCCACTTTGACCGTCAGCACGGCACCGTAGGGCACCTTGTGGCGTTCACGTTCGCGGCCATGTTCGTCGTGGATGATGATCTCGCCCGAGCGTGCAATCACCACCAGTTCACCCTTGCTGTTGGTCACATAGCGCATGGTGGCGTTAAAGCCAATGACACCGTTGGACTTGGCTTCGACGCTGGAGGCAATCGCCGCACGCGAGGCCGCACCACCGATGTGGAACGTACGCATGGTGAGCTGGGTGCCAGGCTCGCCGATCGATTGGGCAGCAATCACGCCGACGGCTTCGCCGCCGTTGATCAGGCCACCGCGTCCGAGGTCGCGGCCATAGCACCTGGCGCAAATGCCAAAACGCGTTTCGCAGGTCAGCGCGGTGCGGACCTTGACTTCGTCCACGCCAGCGGCTTCGAGTTCTTCGATCAGGTCTTCGTCGAGCAGTTCGCCGGCCTTGGCCAGCACCGAGCGGTTTTCCGGGTGCAGCACATCGTCAGCGGCGGTACGACCGAGCACGCGGTCGCGCAGGGATTCGATGGTTTCACCGCCTTCGACAATGGCGCGCATCAGATAGCCATTGTGGGTTTCGCAGTCCTGCTGGGTCACCACCAGATCCTGCGTCACGTCCACCAGACGACGGGTCAGGTAACCCGAGTTGGCGGTCTTGAGCGCGGTATCGGCCAAGCCCTTACGTGCACCGTGGGTGGAGATGAAGTACTCCAACACGTTCAAGCCTTCGCGGAAGTTGGCCGTAATGGGGGTTTCGATGATCGAGCCGTCAGGCTTGGCCATCAAACCGCGCATACCGGCAACCTGACGAATCTGGGCGGCAGAGCCGCGCGCACCTGAGTCGGCCATCATGTAGATGGAGTTGAACGACTCCTGCTGCACTTGATTGCCATGGCGGTCCGTCACCATTTCCTTGGACAACTTGGCCATCATCACCTTGGAGACTTCGTCACCCGACTTGCCCCAGATATCAACCACCTTGTTGTAGCGCTCACCCGCCGTCACCAGACCCGAGACATACTGCTGCTCGATCTCTTTGACTTCCTTCTGGGCGCGATCAATGATGCCTTGCTTTTCTTCGGGCACCAGCATGTCGTCGATGCAGATCGAGATGCCGGCCTTGGTTGCCAGACGGAAACCGGCCTGCAGCAGCTTGTCGGCAAACACCACGGTCTCTTTGAGGCCGCACTTGCGGAACGACACGTTGATGAGCTTGGAGATTTCCTTCTTCTTCAGCGCCTTGTTCAGGTTGGAGAAGGGCAAGCCCTTGGGCAGGATTTCGGACAGCAGGGCACGCCCGGCGGTGGTTTCCCACAGCTTGGTCGAGGGACTCAATTCGCCCGTAGCCTTGTCCTTGGTGTACTCGGTCAGGCGCACATTGATGCGTGAGTTGAGCTCCACTTCGCCCGCGTCAAAGGCGCGGCGCACTTCGCCGGTGTCGGAGAAGATCAGCCCTTCGCCCTTGCCGTTGATGCGTTCGCGCGTCGTGTAGTACAAGCCTAGCACCACGTCCTGCGAGGGAACGATGGAGGGTTCGCCGTTGGCGGGGAACAGAATGTTGTTGGAGGCCAGCATCAGGGTGCGCGCTTCCATCTGTGCTTCCACTGACAGCGGAACGTGCACGGCCATCTGGTCACCGTCAAAGTCGGCGTTGAACGCGGCGCACACCAGCGGGTGCAACTGGATCGCCTTGCCTTCGATCAGGATCGGCTCAAACGCCTGAATGCCCAAGCGGTGCAGGGTAGGTGCGCGGTTGAGCATCACCGGATGCTCTTTGATCACCTCTTCCAAGATGTCCCACACCACGGGCGTGCCGGACTCAACTTCTTTCTTGGCCGCCTTGATGGTGGTGGCAATCCCCATGGTCTCCAGGCGCGCGAAGATGAACGGCTTGAACAGTTCGAGCGCCATGAGTTTGGGCAAACCGCACTGGTGCAGCTTGAGCGTCGGGCCTACGGTAATCACCGAGCGACCCGAGTAGTCGACGCGCTTGCCCAGCAAGTTCTGGCGGAAGCGACCGCTCTTGCCCTTGATCATGTCGGCCAGCGACTTGAGCGCGCGCTTGTTGGCACCCGTCATGGCCTTGCCACGGCGACCGTTGTCCAGCAGGCTGTCCACAGCCTCTTGCAACATGCGCTTTTCATTGCGGGCAATGATTTCGGGCGCTTTCAACTCGAGCAAACGGCGCAAACGGCTGTTGCGGTTAATGACGCGGCGATACAAGTCGTTCAAATCGGAAGTGGCAAAACGGCCACCATCGAGCGGAACCAGCGGACGCAGGTCCGGCGGCAGCACGGGCAGCACGTCGAGCACCATCCACTCGGGCTTAATGCCCGACTTCTTGAACGCTTCGAGCACCTTCAGGCGCTTGGCGTTCTTCTTGATCTTGAGCTCGGAGCCGGTCAGGTCGTTGCGCAGTTTCTCGATCGAGCCCTCGATGTCAATGCTCTGCAGCAAGTCCTTGATGCCCTCGGCACCCATCTTGGCCTGGAATTCGTCGCCGTATTCCTTGAACTTGGCGTCGAAATCGTCTTCGGACATGATGCTGAATTTCTTCAGCGGCGTCATGCCGGGGTCGGTCACGACGTAGGCTTCAAAGTACAGCACGCGTTCGATATCGCGCAAGGTCATGTCCAGCACCAGGCCCAGGCGGCTGGGCAGGGATTTGAGGAACCAGATGTGCGCGCACGGAGCGGCCAGGTCGATGTGGCCCATGCGTTCGCGGCGCACCTTGGTCTGGGTGACTTCAACGCCGCACTTTTCGCAGATCACACCACGGTGCTTGAGGCGCTTGTACTTGCCGCACAGGCATTCGTAGTCCTTGATCGGTCCGAAGATCTTGGCGCAAAACAGGCCGTCACGCTCGGGCTTGAAGGTGCGGTAGTTGATGGTCTCGGGTTTCTTGACTTCACCGAAAGACCACGAACGGATTTTTTCCGGCGAGGCCATGCCAATTTTGATGGCATCAAAATGCTCATCGGGCGTGAACTGCTTGAACAGGTCGAGTAATGATTTCATGGAATTTCCTTAATCCTTATTCAGTGGAGGACAGAGCGCAGCGCGTTGCGCTTGCGTCTGTCCTGCAAGTTTTCACGCTTAGCTACGCTCCAGCTCAATATCGATGCCCAAGGAACGGATTTCCTTGACCAACACATTGAACGATTCCGGCATGCCCGCTTCGATTGAGTGCTCGCCCTTAACGATGCTCTCGTACACCTTGGTGCGGCCCTGCACGTCGTCGGACTTGACGGTCAGCATTTCCTGCAAGGTGTAGGAAGCGCCGTAGGCTTCGAGCGCCCACACTTCCATTTCCCCGAAACGCTGTCCACCGAACTGCGCTTTGCCGCCCAAAGGCTGCTGCGTCACCAGACTGTAAGGACCGGTCGAGCGCGCGTGCATCTTGTCGTCCACCAAGTGGTGCAACTTGAGTACGTGCATGTAGCCCACCGTGGTGGGACGCTCAAACTGTTCGCCGCTGCGGCCATCAAACAGGTGCGCCTGGGTGCGCGTCACGGTCAGCCCCTTGGCTGCTGCAACGTGTTCCGGGTAGGCCAGTTTGAGCATGGTGCGGATTTCTTCTTCGGTAGCACCGTCAAACACCGGCGTGGCAAAGGTGGCACCGCCGCGCAGGTTCTCTGCCATCTCCAGCACTTGTTCGTCGCTCAGGGCGTTGAGGTCTTCCTTGCGGCCCGAGCCGTTGTAGACTGAGTCCAGGAACTGGCGCAACTCGGCCATCTTGGTTTGCGCTTGCAGCATGTCGCCAATGCGCTGGCCCAGGCCCTTGGCAGCCCAGCCCAAGTGCACTTCGAGCACCTGACCGACGTTCATCCGCGAAGGCACGCCCAGCGGATTGAGCACGATGTCGCACGGCGTTCCGTCGGCCATGTAGGGCATGTCTTCAACCGGAACGATCTTGGAGACCACACCCTTGTTACCGTGGCGGCCGGCCATCTTGTCGCCGGGTTGCAGGCGGCGCTTGACGGCAATGTAGACCTTGACCATCTTGAGCACACCAGCGGGCAACTCGTCGCCTTGGGTGAGCTTCTTGCGCTTTTCTTCAAACGCCAGGTCAAAGCTGTGGCGCGTCTGTTCGAGCGAATTCTTGATGCTTTCCAACTGGCCAGCAACGTCTTCGTCGGCCGGACGGATATCGAACCAGTGGAATTTCTCGACCGAAGCCAGGTATTCCTTGTCGATCTTGGCACCCTTGGCCAACTTGTGCGGTCCGCCGTTGGCGAGCTTGCCGGTGAGCAGCTTCTCGATACGGTCAAACGCGTCGGCTTCAACAATGCGCAACTGGTCGTTCAGGTCCAGGCGGAAGCGCTTGAGTTCGTCGTCAATGATCTGTTGGGCGCGGCGGTCGCGCGTGATGCCTTCACGCGTGAACACCTGCACGTCGATCACCGTGCCTTGCGAGCCCTGGTCGACGCGCAGCGAGGTGTCTTTCACGTCGCTGGCCTTTTCGCCGAAGATCGCGCGCAGCAGCTTTTCTTCCGGCGTCAGCGTGGTTTCGCCCTTGGGGGTGACCTTGCCGACCAGGGTGTCGCCCGGCTGGACTTCGGCACCTACGTAGATGATGCCGGACTCGTCCAGACGGTTGAGTTGCTGTTCGCTCAGGTTCGGAATGTCGCGGGTGATTTCTTCGGCACCAAGCTTGGTGTCGCGCGCCATGACCACCATTTCCTCGATGTGGATCGAGGTATAGCGGTCTTCGGCCACCACGCGTTCGCTGATCAGGATCGAGTCTTCGAAGTTGTAGCCATTCCAGGGCATGAACGCCACCAGCATGTTTTGTCCGAGCGCAAGTTCACCCAGGTCGGTGGAAGCGCCATCGGCGATGACGTCGCCCTTGTCCAGTTTGTCGCCGCGCTTGACGATTGGGCGCTGGTGGATGTTGGTGTTCTGGTTGGAACGCTGGTACTTGATGAGGTTGTAAATGTCCACACCCACTTCGCCAGCCTGTGCTTCGTCGTCATTGACGCGAATCACGACGCGGGTTGCGTCCACGTAGTCCACCACGCCACCACGGGTTGCAGTGACCACGGTACCGGAGTCGACCGCCGAGACGCGCTCAATGCCGGTACCGACAAACGCCTTTTCCGGGCGCAATACAGGCACAGCCTGGCGCTGCATGTTGGCGCCCATCAAAGCGCGGTTGGCGTCATCGTGCTCCAGGAACGGCACCAGCGATGCCGCCACCGACACGATCTGCGCCGGCGACACGTCCATGTACTGGATGCGCTCGGCGCTCACCAGAATCGATTCACCCTTCTCGCGGGCAGAGACCAGGTCGCCCGTCAGGCGGCCGTCCTTGTCGAGCGTGGCGTTGGCCTGGGCGATAACGTACTTGCCTTCTTCGATAGCCGACAGGTAGTCGATCTCGTTGGTGACCTTGCTGTCGGCCACACGGCGGTACGGAGTTTCGATGAAGCCGTACTCGTTCAGGCGCGCATACAGCGCCAGCGAGTTGATCAGGCCGATGTTCGGGCCTTCTGGCGTTTCAATCGGGCACACGCGGCCATAGTGGGTGACGTGCACGTCGCGCACTTCAAAGCCGGCACGCTCACGCGTCAAGCCACCCGGGCCAAGTGCCGAAACACGGCGCTTGTGGGTGATTTCGGACAGCGGGTTGGTCTGGTCCATGAACTGCGACAACTGCGAAGCACCAAAGAATTCCTTAAGCGCAGCCGAGATCGGCTTGCTGTTGATCAGGTCATGCGGCATCAGCGGCTCTTGCTCGGCTTGCCCCAGGCGCTCCTTGACCGCCTTTTCAATCCGCGCGAGCCCGGTGCGGTATTGGTTTTCGGCCAGTTCGCCCACGCAGCGCACGCGGCGGTTACCCAAGTGGTCGATATCGTCCACGTCGCCGCGGCCATTGCGCAGGTCGACCAGGATCTTGACCACCGAGAGGATGTCCTCGTTGGTCAGCACCATCGGGCCGGTGGATTCGGCGCGGCCCATCTTGGCGTTGAACTTCATGCGGCCAACGCGCGACAGGTCGTAGGTGTCGGGGTTGTAGAACAGGCGCTGGAACAGTGCCTGCACTGCGTCTTCGGTGGGCGGCTCGCCGGGGCGCATCATGCGATAGATCGCCACCCGGGCGGCAAATTCGTCCACCGTTTCATCGGTGCGCAGGGTTTGCGAGATGTAGGCGCCCTGATCAAGTTCGTTGGTGTAAATGCAGGGCACATCCTGCACACCAGCGGTACGCAGCTTCTTGAGTAGCGCGTCGGTCAGTTCCTCGTTGGCCTTGGCGACGATTTCGCCGGTGTCGGCGTCAATCACGTTGCGCGCCACCACACGGCCAACCAAAAAGTCTTCGGGCACGCTGATGTGCGTGGTGCCGGTCTGCTCAAGCTCGCGGGTGTGGCGCGCGGTCACGCGCTTGTCTTTGGCCACAACCACCTTGCCGCTCTTGTCGGTAATGTCAAAGCGCGCCACTTCGCCGCGCAAACGCTCAGAGACAAACTCCATCTGTGCGCCGGTGTCCATCAGGCGGAAGTTGTCGTTGACAAAGAAGTTGGCCAGGATCGATTCATTGTTCAGGCCAATGGCCTTGAGCAGAATCGTCACCGGCATCTTGCGCCGACGGTCCACGCGGAAATACAGCAGGTCCTTGGGGTCGAACTCGAAATCGAGCCAGGAACCACGGTAGGGAATGATGCGCGCCGAGAACAGCAACTTGCCAGAGCTATGGGTCTTGCCCTTGTCGTGCTCAAAAAACACGCCGGGCGAACGGTGCAACTGCGACACGATCACGCGCTCGGTGCCGTTGATGATGAAGGAACCTTTGCCGGTCATGAGCGGCACTTCGCCCATGTAGACCTCTTGTTCCTTGACTTCCTTGACCACCTTGTTTTGCGTGGTTGAGGACTCGCGGTCATAAATGATCAACTGCACCTTGGCGCGCACGGCCGAGGCAAAGGTCAGGCCACGGGTCTGGCATTCGCGTACATCGAATGCGGGCTTGGCGAGGTTGTACTCCAGGTACTTCATCTCGACAAAACCGTTGTGCGAAACGATTGGGAAGGCTGCCTCAAACGCCGCCTGCAAACCTTCAACGGTTCGCTTCTTGGGCGCAACATCTGCCTGCAGGAAGGCCGTGTACGCATCCTTTTGCATCTGCAAGAGGTAGGGAATTTCGAGTACGCTGTCGCGGTTACCGAAGTTTTTGCGAATGCGTTTGCGTTCAGTGTATGTATAAGCCATTAGATCTCCGGGCAAAGACTGAAGGAACCAGGGGGTCCTAGGCGACTGTCGTGTCGAGCATCACGCTCAACCGTACTTGGTGGTTGGCCACTACCAACCATTGGCGGACGGCCATGCGTTGCACACAGCCCGTACCAAGGCGTCTTCTGCAGTCGGGGTCAGAAGACACTAAAAAGTGGTGCATCACCACTTTTTAGTGCGCTCTTACAAGCGGCAAAGGCTGGAAGCCCTTTTCGGTACTTCCAGCCCCGGATAAACGGCCGATTACTTGAGTTCGGCCTTGGCGCCGGCTTCCACCAGCTTCTTGAGGGCGGCGTCGGCGTCAGCCTTGGGAATGGCTTCTTTGACGTTCTTGGGAGCGCCATCGACCAGGTCCTTGGCTTCCTTGAGGCCCAGGCCGGTGATTTCGCGAACGGCCTTGATGACGGACACCTTGTTGGCACCGGCTTCGAGCAGGACCACGTTGAATTCCGTCTTCTCTTCGGCCACCACGGCAGCGGCACCGCCGCCAGCAGCGGGAGCAGACATTGCAGCGGCGCTCACGCCAAATTTCTCTTCGATGGCTTTCACCAGGTCGTTGAGTTCCATGACCGTCATGCTGTCAAGCGCGGTCAAAAATCCATCTTTATCGAATGCCATTTTGATTTCCTACAGTTAGTCGGGGACAGCGTTGCGTTTCGCTTTGAACTGTCCCGCAATGTTTCACTCTTGTTACCACGCGGTCGTCAGCATTACGCTGCGACGGCCTCTGCGGCGGGCGCTTCTGCACCACCGCCACGCTGTTCCGCCAAGGCCGCCAGCACGCGTGCTGTACGGGAAATGGGGGACTGCATCAAGCCCAGCAACTGCGCCAGCAACACTTCCTTGGAAG
>CAIPBW010000554.1 GCA_903863395.1 uncultured beta proteobacterium | reverse complement strand
TTTGGCACCATGCGCGACCTGCACGCCGAAATCGAGTTCAAGGCTGGTGGGCAGATCGAGCGGCGTGCCCAGACCGTGCTGAGCGAAACCGAGCAGGTGCTCACGCAGATCGAATCGATCGGTTTGCAAGCCGCCATCGGCAAGGGCATCTTTGCCGAGATTGCGCGCGCACCCCAGGGCGGTAAGGGGCTCGATGGCGTGCTGGCCAAGGCTGACGACTATTTCAACCCGTTCCCGTCGCTGATGCTTGCAGGAGGCCACTAGCATGAACGCCCAATTTGTCAAACCCTATGGTGACACGCTCGACGACGGGCGCGTGCAACTCTCGTTCACCTTGCCGGTGGCGCTGGACGACGTTGCCAAGGAAGGTGCCAAGCAACTCGCGCTGATGATGGGCCTGCACGAGCCCGCCGTGGTGCACGCCGAGGACATGGGCCAGGGCTTTAGCTTCTTCATCGTCTACGGCCAGTGCACGCACCGCGTGGACTTGTCGCGCCTGCAGGTGAGCAAGCCCGAATACGAAGTGCTCGACAAGGATGGCATCGACCGCCTGATCACCGAGAAAATGCAGCGCCGCATGGTGGTGCTGGGTGCCTGCATCGAGACCGACGCGCACACTGTGGGCATTGACGCCATCATGAACATGAAAGGCTACAACGGACACAAGGGGCTGGAGAGCTACCACCAGATTCGCGCCATCAACATGGGTGCGCAGGTGGATTCACAAGACCTGGTGGCGCGCGCCATCGAGGAGCAGGCCGACGTGATTCTGGTGTCGCAGATCGTGACCCAGAAGAACGTGCACCTGGATAACCTGACACGCCTGGCCGACCTGCTCGAAGCCGAGGGCCTGCGCGACCGCGTGATTCTGGTGGTGGGCGGCCCGCGCATCAGCCACGAACTGGCCAAGGAACTGGGCTACGACGCCGGCTTTGGCACCAAGACCTATGCCCAGGACGTGGCATCCTTCGCCATCCACGAATGGATCAAGCGCCACCCTTGACACCCTTGAATTTGTTACGGAGATACACCATGGAAAACTACACCAGCCTGATCCGCCTGCGCATGAGCGCGCACGATGCCCACTACGCGGGCAACCTGGTGGATGGCTCAAAGATGCTGCACCTGTTTGGCGATGTGGCCACCGAACTGCTGATTCGCAGCGACGGGGACGAGGGCCTGTTTGTGGCCTACGACAGCGTCGAGTTTCTGGCCCCGGTGCACGCCGGTGACTACATTGAAGCCAGCGGGCGCATCGTTTCCATGGGCAAGACCTCGCGCAAGATGGTGTTTGAGGCGCGCAAGGTGATTGCCTCGGCCGGTCTGGCGAGCCAGCCCTCGGCGGCCGATGTGCTTGAGACTGCGCAGGTGGTATGCCGCGCCAGCGGCACCTGTGTGGTTCCGGTCACCTGCCAGCGGCGCGCGCCATGAGCAAGCTCATCATCACGGCGGCGCTCACGGGCGCTGAGGTCAGCAAGAGCGATCAACCGGCACTGCCGATCACGCCGCAGGACATTGGCCGCGCGGCGCAGGAGTGCGTGCAGGCGGGCGCATCGATCGTGCACCTGCACGCGCGCCAGGGCGATGGCACCTCCACCCAGGACTCGGCGGTGTACCGCCAGATCATTGCCGAGGTGCGTTCGCGCTGCGACGCCATCATCCAGATATCCACCGGCGGTGCGGTGGGCATGACGGCGCAGGAGCGCATCGCGCCGGTGGCGCTCAAGCCCGAAATGGCCACCCTGTCGATGGGGTCGGTCAACTTTGGCGGCGACGTGTTTGTCAACCACCCGGCCGACATGCGTGCCTTTGCTGCCGCCATGGCCGAGCACGGTGTGCTGCCCGAACTGGAAATTTTTGACGCCGGGATGCTGGCCACGGCCACGCGCTGGATCAAGCAGGGCTTGCTGAGCGCGCAGCCACATTTTGATCTGGTGCTGGGCGTGCCCGGAGCCATGCCGGCCACGCCAGAGGCGCTGATGTACCTGAAGTCTCAACTGCCCAGCGGTGCCACCTGGACGGTGGCGGGCATTGGGCCGGCGCAACTGCAACTCGGCACCCTGGCCATCGTGCTGGGCGGCCACGTGCGCGTGGGCTTTGAGGACAACATCTACTACCGCAAGGGCGAACTGGCCACAAGCAACGCACAACTGGTGCGCCGCATCGCCCAGATCAGCCAGCTACTCGAACGAGCGGTTGCCACGCCCGCCGAGGCGCGCGCATTGCTGGGCCTGCCAGCGCTGGGCGTTTAGGCAAAGGCGTGTCGGCCGCAGGCACCGGGGCCGTCGGGGTGG
Source organism: uncultured beta proteobacterium (assembly GCA_903863395.1). Taxonomy (GTDB): domain Bacteria; phylum Pseudomonadota; class Gammaproteobacteria; order Burkholderiales; family Burkholderiaceae_C; genus Allorhodoferax. The sequence continues at coordinate 2,706 of CAIPBW010000554.1, read as the reverse complement.
CCGCACGAGCCACAGGGGCCGGGCAGGGGTGGTGCGCTGGCGCTCGACGCCGTGGTGGCAAAGACCGAGAGCTGTTTTTCCAACTCGACCGAATGGCAGTGCGGGCATTGGGGCGTGGTGTCGCTGCGCACCAGGGCTTCAAACTGGTGGCCGCAGCCGCTGCAGGCGTATTCGTAAATGGGCATGGTTCCTCCGTGGATGGGGGCAATTATCGGTCCTGGCAAGCGCGAATGTCCATGCCCCGCTACACTGGGCTGGCCGATTGCAGTGCACTTGTCTGGAGGACGTGACCATGTTTGAGTTTCTAGGCTTTGGCCGCAACAAAGAATCAACGCCTGCATCGCAGCGGCCCCCTGCCGCAGCGCAGAGCGCCAGCGCCGCCCCCAAAAACCTGGACAAGCAACGCGAAATGCTGCGCTTGGCCTTGAGCGCAGTGTTGCGCCGCCACGGAATTCCTTCGCAGTGGATTGGCTGCGACATCACTCCTCTGGCGCAACCCGCAGCCACCGAGGTGCTGCTCACGCAACTGACGCTGCTGCACTGGCACGACGCCCTGATGCACTACGCGCCCGCGTTGCAGGACGAGCTGTTCAAGGAGATTCACCTGTTTGACCACAGCGTGCGGGCCGAGAGCTTTTTGTTCGTGTGGAAGTTTGCGCCGCAATCGGGCCACCCCACCGGCCCACTGCCCGCGCCCGAGTTCTGGACCGCGCCCGCGCAAGCCCCGGTTGCTGCGCCACTGCCTGCTGCGGCTATCCCTGCCGAGCCCCGCCCCAAGTTCGACCTGCCCAAGTCTGCCCTCGACGACGGTGACGACGACCAGGGCTTCCCCGCCACACAGGTAAGGGATCGCATCTGAGCAGGGTATTGCAAAGCGCGGACAATGCGCGCATGCACAACACAGCACGAACACAACTCTCCATGCTTGACCTGGTGACGGTGCGCGAAGGCGGCACCGTGGCGCAGGCGCTGGCATTGGCCTTGCAGACCGCACAGCACGCCGAAGCGCTGGGCTTTACGCGCTACTGGCTTGCCGAGCACCACAACATGGAGAGTATTGCCAGCTCTGCCACGGCAGTGCTGGTGGGCTACATTGCGGGCGGCACGCAGCGCATCCGCGTAGGGTCGGGCGGCATCATGCTGCCCAACCATGCGCCGCTGGTGGTGGCCGAGGCCTTTGGCACTTTGGCCGAGTTGTACCCTGGCCGAATTGACCTCGGGCTGGGGCGCGCTCCCGGCACCGACGCCCTGACCATGCGCGCGCTGCGGCGCAACCGGGTCGAAACCGAAGAAGACTTTCCGCGCGACGTGGCCGAACTGCAGGCGCTGCTGGGCGATACCCGGCCGGGCCAGCGACTGGTGGCCAACCCGGGCGCGGGTACGCACGTGCCGATCTGGTTGCTGGGCTCGAGCCTCTTTTCGGCGCAACTGGCAGCGCAACGCGGTTTGCCCTTTGCCTTTGCGTCGCACTTTGCGCCGCAAATGATGATGCAGGCGATTGAAATCTACCGCAGCACCTTTTGCCCCTCCAAGACGCTGGCCAAACCCTATGTGGCCATTGGCGTGCCCCTGGTGGCCGCGCCCACGGACGAAGAAGCGCAGTACCTGGCCAGCAGCGTGTACCAGCGCGTGCTGGGCATTCTGACCGGCGAGCGCAAGAAGTTGCAGCCACCGGTTGCCGACTTTGTTGCGCGCCTGAGCGAGCGCGAGCGCGGTGCGATTGCGGACTTTCTGGGGCTGGCCGTGATTGGCGGCCCCGCCACCGTGCACGACGCCTTTACCCGCCTGCAGGAAATTACCGGTGCCGACGAGTTCATCCTGGTGTGCGACCTGTTTGATGCGCAGCACCGCTTGCGCGCGCTCGACATCGCCCGCCAGGCATGGCCGCTTGATGCCGCTGCCGAGTTGCGCACCAACTGAAAGCGCCGCTCTGTGGCCAACGGGCCCACGGCCAACCCCAGCAGCACGAGCACTGCCCAACGACTTTGTTTTATTGGCACAGGGCCGATTGTGCCGCCTTACGCTTGGTATCCTTGAGCCCCCCGTGGTTTGACTGATGGGGTTTTCTTTTTGATACATGCGCACTGAATACCTGTTCGACCTCGCCACCTTTCACGCCTACCGTCTGGCAGGGTATGCGCTGCTCAACTGGGCCGATGACGCGGCGATTCTTGCGTTCATGTTTTGCTGACGGCCACCTCAGGGCTTGATAAGAGTGGCGCCGTATTGTAGACACCCAATTAAGGGTCCTAATTCAACCGATGATGATGAATGAGGTATGGCGCGGAACACTGCGGAAATGCGTCATCGACTGAGCAGTTCAACATAGGCTTGGTAGCTGTAACTTCGGTTCTTTTTCTGGCCAGTCATCTCGGTCACGATGCTCAAATCCTCCAAAACTCTCACGGCTGATGTCGCAGTGGGGAAACTGGTATCGAGTTGCTGTCGAACGCGTTCGATAGTGAAGCGTGGCATCATCGGCAGCATCTCGAACAGTCGATAGCTCGCTGGGCCTGCCTTGGGTGATTGCAGCAGTCGGCGGCGGTCGGCGGCGACAAGGCTGGCGACTTCAATGATGTTCTTCTCTGCATCTCCTGCGGCGGTTGCCACTCCCTCCAAAAAAAAGGTGACCCAGGACTCCCAATCGCCTTCGGTCCGGATGGCTGACAGACGACGGTAGTACTCGGCTTGGTGTTGCTTTAGGTA
>CAIPBW010000553.1 GCA_903863395.1 uncultured beta proteobacterium | reverse complement strand
GCATGGATCGCCACGGCCTGAAGGCCTCGCGATGACGAAAGGTTGTCATTGCGAACGCAGTGAAGCAATCCATGACTTCCGAATGCATGGATTGCCACGTCGCTGCGCTCCTCGCAATGACGGCTTCTGGTCATCGCGAGGCCGCCAGGCCGTGGTGGTCCATGACTTCTGGCTGCATGGATTGCCACACGTGTCGCCCTCACTGCATCGGCTGGCGGATGATGGTCTTGCACTTTTCTGGCGCGCACCTGCGCACGTCGCTGAGATAAATCTCGTGGTGCTTGTCCTTGAGCGCGCCGCGCGCGGCGATGAACTGATGCACTTTGGCGATGGTCGGGCCCTCTTCGGAAAACGGACCGATGTGCAGAATCTGCGCGCAGCGCCCCTCCGCCAGCGCTTGCATGCGCAGCTTGTCCAGCGCAACCGGGTTTTTCTTTTTGCGCACATCGGCCACGGCGTTATCCACCGTGTCCTGGGTGATGAAAGGCGGCTGCATGATCATCGCAGTCCATTTCCAGTGCGACTTGTCGCCGCTGCCAAAGCTCGCCATGTCATCGGCCCACCACAACCCCTCCAGCGGCATCACGCCATAGTCGCGCGCCAGCGGCCCTTTCTTGACCATGAATTTGAGTGTGTAGGCCACCGCAAACAACGCCTCAATTGCATCCGCATACGCCTGCGAGGTGTTGGGGTCGCCCTGCCCGTCCACCATCAGGTAGTTCATGCGCGGCACATCCACCTCCACCACGGCTTTGTTTGACGCCTGGTAGAGGTGTTTCAACTCCTTCTTGAAATCGATCTTTTCCATCACTCACTCCTTCGAAGAACTCTCGCCTTGACGATTAATTTTATGCAGCGACCCACCTAACCACCAGCGGGTCGCCCCACCAAACACCCCCGTTCAAGCGCCGGGCTATACAATGCGCCCACTGGCAAGTGAGAGCTTGCTGGCAAACGCTAGGGGTGCTGGGGGTCGCAAGACCATCGGCTGAGAAGAAACCCTGGAACTTGATCAAGGTAATTCTTGCGCAGGGAAGCGATGTGAACTCTGGCGGGCTTTTGGCCCGATCCGTTTGGCACCCCCCCTGCCGTCGATTTAAGGAATCTTCGATGGCATTCAATCTCAAACTTTCAAAGCTCGTGGCGGCGCTGGTTGCAGGCGCTGCCGTTTCTGCGTTCGCACAATCCGACGCCCAACGGCTGGAGACGATCACCGTCACCGGCAAGACCGCGCCGGTGCTCGACGTGGACCACGCCAGTGTGGGCGGCTTTGGCACGCCGCTGGCCAAGACGCCGCAAAGCATCACGGTGCTGACAACCGACTTGCTGGCAAGTGCTGCGGCGCAGTCGCTCTCCAGCGTGCTCAAGCTCGACGCCTCGCTGGACGACAACTACAACACCACGGGCTACATCGAAAACCTCTCGATCCGTGGCTTTGTGCTCGGCCAGAGCGGCAACCTCACCCGCAACGGTCTGGCGATCTCCAACTACAGCCCCGCAGCCCTGGAAACCAAGGAGCGCATCGAGGTGCTCAAGGGCATCTCGGGCCTGCAATCCGGGGTGTCGGCGCCTGGGGGGCTGGTCAATTTTGTGAGCAAGGTGCCGCTCAAGGAAACGCTCAGCAGCGCCACACTCGCGCTCGACGGCAACGGCGGCAGCAGGGTGCATCTGGACAGCAGCTTGGTGCTGGGCGAAATCGGCGTGCGCCTCAATCTGGTGGACGAGCAGTTGCGCTCGCACTTTGACCACGCCGACGGTTCGCGCCAGTTGCTCGGCCTGGCGCTGGCCACGGCGCTCGGTGCCGACACGGCGTTGAATGTCGATCTGGAATTTGCGCGCAGGAGCCAGCCCTCGGTACCGGGGCTGGGGCTGCTTGACACCAATGGCGACGGCGTGGGCGAGCGCCTGCCCGGCCCGATCAATCCGCGCCTGAACCTCAACAACCAAAGCTGGTC
>CAIPBW010000552.1 GCA_903863395.1 uncultured beta proteobacterium | reverse complement strand
TTCACCGGCATCGATAGCCCGTATGAGGCGCCGCTGGTGCCTGAGGTTCATTTGCACAGTGCCAAAACTGATGCGCAAGCACTGACGGGGCAACTTGCGAATTGGATAGATAGTTTCACCTGAATAAATTGACGGCTGTTCGACCTCGTGTTGGTATGTTCGGATCAAACTTGAAGATGTCACGTCTGGGATCTTGCGTGGGGCTCCTCTTGCGATGGACCGTCCCAGCGAGCGGCGTTTTTCGATAACTTTGCGAGCCTGAATAAGATGGTTGCCACGCAATTGGCCATTTTCATAGGCCTCTTGCAGCGCCGCCTGCACATCCTTGTCGTTGCTACCGGCCCCTGCGATGGTCAAAGCAGCGTTGAGCGGGATACGACCACTTTGAACCGCAATGAGCAATCGCTCCTCCCCGTTTTTGAGCAACTGCAAGATGCCGTAGACGTAGTCCTGACAAAGACCTGTTTTCTGAGCAATGGCTTTCTTGTCATAGCCCTGATCGCGCAACTGCTCGATGCCTGCCAACAGTTCCAAAGTGCGTCCCTGGCGGCGAGCGATGTTCTCGGCCAGACTCATGATGAATGCATCTTCATCGCTGACCTGGACAACCATAGCCGGGATTGCGGTTTCACCCAGCGACTTGAAGGCCTTGAGTCTGCCTTCGCCGCAGATCAGCAAAAATTTCTCCTGACCATCGGAATCTTTACGGGGCGTCACTGTAATTGGCTTTTTCAAGCCGATGTTTTTGATGTTGCCGACGATGTCATCGAAAATTCGACCATTGCGGTCGCGCGGATTGAGGACTTCGATCTTGTCGATCGAAATCATCTGAAGATTGCTGGACGGATGCTCTTTACTCATGCTGCCCTCTTGACACGGGTGCGTTCTGCCATGCCATGGAGATAGTCCATGCTGTCAAAGCGGTAGCTCTCGAATTCGATACCGTTGTGCTCAGCCAGGCTGATACGTGGCAAGCCGAAGTCCAGGCGCGGTAACAGGTAGTAGTCCAGTGGTGCTTGGTTGGGCTGATCCAGACGCACCGCCACCGTGATGTCGGGAGCTAGGCTCGTGTCAAAGCGCACCTTCCAACGATGTCGCCCGCTATCTTGGGTCTGGCAGCGTGCCAGAACAACAGAGATGCTGAACTCCCGGTTCACTGTTAGCAAGTCGGTTGCAGGGTCCCGCACGACGGTGCCGCCGAGTTGAGCGATCGCACGTTCTGTCTGGCTCATAATTTCAGGATGCAACTTGCGCAGGAACTTGTTGACCTCCAGAAATTGGTAGTCGCGGTCTGGCGTGAACCCTACGGCTTCATAGGCTCGGATCAGGCTACCAAACCGATGAATATAGGCTGCGGCCGACGGCATGCCCTCGGCTTCATCGATGACCAGGCCGGATAGAAATCCGCGATGCTGGTAGAGGTTGCGAAGCTTTTCGATCAATTCTGCGCTGCTGAACCGATGGGCACGAGCACGGATGATGCCTTGGGCCATATAACGGGATCAGCAATCTTGAGCGCCTGACGAATGATGACATTGATCACGCTGGCAAATTGGTCATTCGCAGATTGGCCAGATTTGAAATCCAGCCAAAGTGCGTGGCACTCGTGAAGGTTGGCTCCAGCAAGGGCGCCATTATTGTGGGTACTCCTTTTGATCACACATGAATTGCGATAAGGCGCCCCGATTGGAATTCTCGCGCGACGAGCAGCAGGATTGTTAAATTCCGAAAAAATTGCTTACGAATGGTCGGGTCGGGTTTTAAAATGGGAATTCGTGCGCAACGTCAAAGGCGGTGGATGTCTTTGACGTGCTCGTGGGGAAAGCGCTCGTGAAACAATGCTGTTTGACGAGCCAGCGGAGCCTTGGCGTTGGGTATCGACGTCAAAGTGGGGGAACAGACGGGGGAACGGTGCTGCTTTTGTTGAACTTTATTCCATTAAAAATCAATCGCTTACGTTGATTTGTCGAATCCGATAATCGCACCATTTCATTGTCTCAGGCTGTACCAAACAGTCTCACAAACCTTCTGAAACCCGCCTGCTACCTAGCATCGCGGGTTTTTTGTTGCCTGACGCTGAATCACGGTGTTTCTTCGCAAAGAAAGCTCACCCGAGCGGCAGGTAAAGTGTCAGTGAAGCATCGACACAGGGAATGAAACCATACCGCGCATGGAACGATTTGGCTTTTTCATCTTTTGCATCAACCAGCAGCGCGTAGGCGCCAACGAGGCTGCGGGCATGCAGACTGCAAAAGAGAATGTTGTTGGCGCTGGAGAAGAACGAAGTTGCCATTTCCGCCGTCACCCGCGCAGAAATGCGCTATGGCTTGGCACTGCTGCAGCCGGGTGACAAGCGCCGCCGCTTGGTTGATTTGTTGTTGAATGAATTTCCCGTGTTGGCGTGGACTCGGGAAGCCGCAGACCGTTATGGTGAGATCGCCGCACACCTGCATCAAACCGGTCAACCCATTGGCGCAATGGATACACAAATCGCAGCGCATGCGCTGGTGCTGGGTTTGCCCTTGGTCACCCACAACACGCGCCATTTCATGCGGGTGCCGGGGTTGAAGCTGCAAGACTGGTTGGCTTGAACAAGCCCACACTTCACGCAAAAAATTGCGCCACACTCTGCAGCGTGCGGTACACCCCCCAGGCCAGCGGCAGGCCTACTGCGAGCCAGGCCAGCGCCACCAGGGCCGGGCTGGTGGCGGGTGTATCAGTGGTTGCGCCGACAGGCTGCACGCTCGCCGTTTTTTCGTGCGCCAGTTGCTTTTCTTCGGCCAGCTCGGCGCTGCTCATGAACCAGCGCGCGTTGAGCGGGCGCACCAGCAGGTTGCACGCCAGTCCCACCAGCAGCATGCCGACGAGGATCAGCATGGTCTGGTTGTACACCTGTTCGCGCGGCAGGCCCAGGCCAAGCTGGTATTCGCGCATGTAGTTCACCACCACTGGGCCGAGCACACCTGCGGTGGCCCAGGCGGTGAGCAGGCGGCCATGGATGGCACCCACCATCTGGGTGCCAAACAGGTCGGCCAAGTAGGCGGGCACCGTGGCAAAGGCACCCCCATACATGCTCACGATGATGCACAAGGCCGCTACAAACAACACGATGCTGCCCGCGCCCGCGCTTTGCGGCACGCTGGCGTAGAGCAGGCCGCCCAGCACAAAGAAAATCACATAGGTGGTCTTGCGCCCGAGCCTGTCCGACAGGCTGGCCCAGAAGAAGCGCCCGCCAATGTTGAACAGGCTGAGCAAGGCGGTAAAACCAGCGGCCACGCTCGCAATGGCGGCAAGCTGCGCCTTGTCCAATTCGCCAAACTTGCCCGCCACGTCAATCAGGGCACCGCCAAACACCTCCTGCAGCATGGGCGAGGCCATGCCGATGACGCCAATGCCGGCGCTCACGTTCATGCACAGCACCATCCACAGCAGCCAGAACTGCGGGATGCGCCACACCTTTTTTACGTGCACATGGCCTTGCGTGATCATGGCGTTGGCCTCGGGTGCGGGCGGGTTCCAGCCAGCGGGCTTCCAGCCGGTGTGCGGTACGCGGTAACCCAGGGCACCGCAGAGCATGAAGACCAGGTGGATCAGCGCCAGCGCCACAAAGGTGGGCACCACGCCCACGTCGGTGGGGGTGGCAAAGCGTGCCATCAGGTCGGTTGCCAGGGGCGAGCCGATCATGGCGCCACCACCAAAGCCCATGATCGCCATGCCCGTGGCCATGCCACGCCGGTCAGGAAACCACTTGATCAGGGTCGAAACCGGCGAGATGTAGCCCAACCCCAGGCCAATGCCACCAATCACGCCCGAACCCAGCAGCATCAGCCAGAACTGGTGCATATGGACCCCCAGCGCCGAGACCAGCATGCCGCCACACCAGCACAGGGCCGACACCACGCCCGCCTTGCGCGGTCCGGCGCGCTCAAGCCAGCCGCCCCAGGTGGCCGCGCTGGAGCCCAGCAGCACAAAAAACAGCGTGTACATCCAGCCCAGGGTGGAGATGGGCCAGTCGCATTCGGTGGTGATTAGCTGGGCAAAGAATCCGATGTGGGGGCCGCATGCAATCGATTCCCTGATGCCCAGCGCCTTGGACAGCGGCAACCAGAACACAGAAAACCCGTACGCCATGCCAATGCACAGGTGAATTGCCAGTGCCGCAGGCGGCACCAGCCAGCGGTTAAAGCCCGCATCCGCAAAGGTGCGCTCCTTGTCCAAAAAGCCCAGCATGGAGTCCTCCCATTGCTTCAAGGCGACGGTGGTTCCGATGCGGGCTGCATGGCAACCGCACCAATGGCACACATATCAGCGCATGCCCCGCAGCCGTTGCAGCGTGCGCTGTCTTGCAGCACCGCTACCTTTCTCCAACCGATCTGTTCAAACGCGAACAGGCGCAGTTGGCAAGCGGCGATGCAGCGTCCACATCCCGAACAGCGTGAGTCATCAACAATCGCAATCTGGTCAGCCATGACTAGAGGTTTGATGCGTTCATGGTACGGGAAATCCCCTCTGCCGGTGGAATTGGCCGCGATCATCCGGCCAGGCAAAGGGGCAAGCCTTGCGAAATCCGGCCTCAGGCGCGAATTTGAACCTTGAGCCGAATTGCGGTAACCTCCCAGCCTTTGGTGCGCAAATGCGCTTGCATGGCGGGGAGCAACTGACGAATTTTCGCGGCGACAGCGTTGTTGTCCAGAATCAGGCACCACTGGGTGCCCTCAATCGGACCGGCGCGCACCGACGATCTCAGCGCAGAAGGTATGAGTGACTCAATCGACTTCAGTCGCGCTGTGGACTGTGCCGCCAGCTCGGCCAGGTGCGCCAGTGTGGGCGACGCCTGGGTCGCCTGCATCAGCGTCATGGATTGCTTGCTTCGGGTGTGAGTCATAAGGGGAATCTGGATGCAATTGATTATCACGGATGCCTGGCTCGCCAAAAGTCACGCCATCCATTTAAGTGGGGCCAAGCTGCTGCTGGCCTTTGTGGCTTTGTGGTTGTCGCTGATGCTGGTGTCGGCGGGCCTGTACCACTGGGTGTTCCTCAAGGGCGCGCGCGAGGGCTGGCCGGTGATTGCAACCCTGGTCAAGCTCATGGTCAAGGACGAGTTTGCCCAGCGCGACCGCTTTGTGCGCGAAAACATCGAAGTCATGGCCAAGAAGCTGGGCGAAATGCAGGCCAAGGTGCTGCAACTGGAGTCGCTGGGCGAGCGTGTGTCGGGCCTGGCCGGGGTCAACCCGATGGAAGTCAAGACCAAGCCCGGCCAGGGTGGCGCGCTGGTGCGTGGGCGCGACCTGACGATGGATGAACTGCAACTGACCCTGGCTGACCTGGACCAGTTGACCAACCAGAGCAGCGACTTCATGACCGTGATCGAGTCGCGCCTGTTCGAGCAAAAGATCAAAAAGATGATGGTGCCCACGCAGACTCCGGTCACCGGCGGCACCCTGGGCTCCATTTTTGGCTGGCGTATCGACCCGTTTACCGGCACCTCGGCCCTGCACACCGGGCTGGACTTTGCGGCCGAGCCGGGCGCGCCGGTCTATTCGGCCGCCGGGGGCGTGGTGGTGACGCAGGAATTCCACCCGGAATACGGCAACATGGTTGAAATCGACCACGGCAACGACCTGATCACCCGCTACGCCCACAGCTCCAAGGTATTTGTCAAGAAGGGCGATCTGGTCAAGCGCGGCCAGCGCATTGCCAGCGTCGGCAACACCGGGCGCTCCACCGGCTACCACCTCCATTTTGAGGTGCTGGTGCAGGGCGTGCCGCAGGACCCGCAAAAGTTTCTTAACGCCGGACGCCACCTGGCAGGCACACCCGTGGCACAAACTGCTGCGCCGCCATCCGGGGGCGGCAAGCGGTAATTTCCGCCCAGGAATCCGCGCCGCGCGCGCGACGGTAAAATCGGCGGTCCGGTGTTCCGGCTGATGCGCAACCGCCTGGGTGGTTGAATGTTGGCGGATCACCCCCAACTCACCTCGATTAGATAAAAAAGGACTGTGCTGCTCTGCAAACCCGCTGGGGGGGCGCAGGCCAGTCTTGCATTCATGGCCAAAAACATCCTTACACGAATCTTCGGCAGCCGCAACGACCGCCTGCTCAAGCAGTACCGTTCCTCCGTCACCCGTATCAACGCGCTGGAGCCGGAGTTTGAAAAGCTCAGCGACGAGGCCTTGCGTGGCAAAACCCAGGAGTTCAAGGACCAGTTGGCTGGGGGAGCCTCGCTGGAGGACATTCTTCCGGCGGCGTTTGCGGTGGTGCGTGAAGGCTCCAAGCGGGTCATGAAGATGCGCCACTTTGACGTGCAGTTAATGGGCGGCATGTCCTTGCACTTTGGCAAGATTTCCGAAATGGGCACGGGCGAGGGCAAGACGCTCACTGCCACGCTGCCGGTGTACCTCAATGCGCTAAGTGGCAAGGGCGTGCACGTGGTCACGGTCAACGACTACCTGGCCGGGCGCGACGCGAAGTGGATGGGGCGGCTCTACAACTTTCTCGGTTTGTCGGTGGGCATCAACCTGCCGCAGTCCTCGCGTGAGGAAAAGCAGGCTGCCTACCGTTCTGATATCACCTACGGCACCAACAACGAGTACGGCTTTGACTACCTGCGCGACAACATGGTGTACGAGGCTGGCGACCGGGTGCAGCGCGGGCTCAATTTCGCCATCGTTGACGAGGTCGACTCGATCCTGATCGACGAAGCGCGCACGCCGCTGATCATCAGCGGCCAGGCCGAAGACCACACTGCGATGTACCTGGCCATCAACAAGGCCGCGCCCAAGCTGCAGCGCCAGGAAGGCGAAGCCGACCCGCGCACCGGCGAAGGCGTGACCAAGCCCGGCGACTTTACCGTCGACGAAAAAAGCCACCAGGTGTTTCTGACCGAGCAAGGCCACGAGAGCGCCGAGCGCATTTTTGCCGAGATGGGGCTGATTCCGGCGGGCTCGTCGTTGTACGACCCGGCCAACATCACGCTGATGCACCACCTGTACGCCGCGCTGCGTGCCAACCACCTCTACCACCGCGACCAGCACTACGTGGTGCAGCAGGACGAGATCATCATCGTCGATGAATTCACCGGCCGCCTGATGACGGGGCGGCGTTGGGGCGACGGGCTGCACCAGGCGGTTGAGGCCAAGGAAGGCGTTGCCATCCAGGCCGAAAACCAGACCATGGCGTCGATCACGTTCCAGAACTACTTCCGTTTGTACGGCAAGC
>CAIPBW010000551.1 GCA_903863395.1 uncultured beta proteobacterium | reverse complement strand
TCATTGCGAGCGAAGCGCCGCAATCCATGTCCGAAGGTGTCCCTGCATGGATCGCCACGGCCTGCCGACCTCGCGATGACGAGTTGGCCGTCATTGCGAGCGAAGCGCCGCAATCCATGTCCGAAGGTGTCCCTGCATGGATCGCCACGGCCTGCCGACCTCGCGATGACGACATGGCCGTCATTGCGAGCGAAGCGCGGCAATCCATGCAGGCACAAAGACATGGATCGCCACGGCCTGTCGGCCTCGCGATGACGGGTTGATGGTGTGGCCTCGCGATGACGAGGTGAGGGCGCGGCCTCGCGATGACGAGGTGAGGGTGCAGCCTCGCTACGACGAGAGTCGCGGTGCGGCTCATGGAGAGTGCGCGCATCAAACGATATCTGGTACTCGCCAGTAGTCGGCGCTCCGGTGCGCTGGGTGATGGCAAACTGCCCGCCCAGGCGCTTGACGGTCTTGGGGCCGGCAAGTTGTGCAAAGTGATTGACACCGCCTGATCCATCGGGCTCTTGTGCCGCACGCACAGCGCCCGAGAATTCACCCGCCGGACCCAGGGACGCGTAGCTGGCAGGCAGCCGCCCCAGGCCCTTGCCCAGCAGCCAGTCGGCGCTGCCGTGCAGTGTCTTGAGTCCGGTTTGCCAATGGACGAGGCGGCTGCCCAGGTCATCGCGCGCGGCGCGCAGGCGCGTGAGCATAAAGCTGCCCGCGTACAGAACCAGAACCACCTCAGCAATCACGGCCAACGCCAACAGCCACAGCGCGCGCGTGCGCCAGTGCTGCAGGCCCCAGCCCTGCCGAACTGCCCATATGCGCGCTGCAGCGATGCTGCTGGCGTAATGCCGATGCACCAACCGCGCGCCCAGCAGCAGCAACGACAGCAACACGGCAAAGTAGACGCCGCGCGAAAAAGTCGTCAGCACGGCATACACGGTCAGCAGCGCGAGCACGGCTGCGGCGAGCCATGCCACAGGGCGGCGTGCCTGCATCACTGCCCACACCGCAAACGGTGACGCCAGCACCAGATAGGCGTCGATCGCCTCGCCCCCCACATGCATTTCCCAAAACAGGGACACGGTGCGGTAGGCAGCGGAAAAGTCAAACAGCCCGGGAAACGCCGCGCGCTCCCACAGCGCCGCAAGCGCCACGATACCCAAGCCCACCACCATACCCCGCGCCAGACGCCGTTGCGCCTGCTGCGCGTTGTCTTCCCACGCCTGCACCAGCAACGGCGCACACAGCAGCGCGTAGAGCCCGCTCTTGAACACGCGCACGCTGTTGAGCGCGTCGCCGTAACCCGCAAACCAGTCGAACGCAAAGCCGCCCGCATCGTCAAAGCCGCGCCACAGCCCCAGCAACGTGGACGCCGCCAGCAACCACAGCAGCACGCGCAGCCGTGCACTAGCGGCCAGCGTTAGCGTGGGCGTGCCCGTGCACCACCGGCGCGCATAGGCCCCTGCCAGTGTGGCGCAAAGCAGCAGGTCGAACTCGTCCCACACGACCCATCCGGTCCAGGGCGCGAAGCTCAAAAACCCAACGCACGCCGGAACCACCGTGAGCCACAGGTGCGGTCGCCATGCCACAAGCAGACTCCAAGCAAGCACCGCCCCGGTAGCCGCCAGCGGCCACAGCGGGTGGTGCCAGGCAAGGCACAAGCCCGCACACAGGCTAGCAAGCGCTATGGAGGCTGTCATTGCGAGGATGAAAGGCCGTCATTGCGAGGATGAAAGGCTGTCATTGCGAGGAGCGAAGCGACGCGGCAATCCATGCAGTCGGAAGCCATGGATTGCTTCACTTCGTTCGCAATGACGCAATCCAAAGTCATGGATCGCCACGGCCTGACGGCCTCGCGATGACGAGGTGAGGGAGTGGCCGCGCGAAGCTGAAAGGCCGTCATTGCGAGGAGCGAAGCGACGCGGCAATCCATGTCTTTGGCTGTTTAATTGCATACAGCCCGAAGGCATGGATCGCCACGGCCTGACGGCCTCGCGATGACGAGAATAACTCTGATCGCACTGTTTGCATCATCTCAACGCAACTTCGGGTCCAGCGCATCGCGCAGGGCGTCGGTCAGTAGC
>CAIPBW010000550.1 GCA_903863395.1 uncultured beta proteobacterium | reverse complement strand
CCCCTGGAGCAAAACATCCGCACGGCGGCAAGCGACTTGCTGGCCTCAGGGCGATTGCGCATGGTAGGGCAGCAGCCCTGGACGAGCACGATGTACCGCGAGTTTGATCTAACCGTGCTGAGTTCCTGCTACGAAGGTTGCCCCATGGTGACCTTGGAGTCCTTGTCGGTGGGCGTTCCCTGTGTGGGCGTACCGATACCGGCGTTAAGGGAACTGCTTGGCGAGAACGCGCCCTATTTGCTTGCGGCTGATCACTCCGCCCAGGCGCTGGCGCAAACCCTGCTTGCCGTGGCAGCCATGCCCAGGGAGAAAGTCCAAACCGACCTGGTACGTGTTTCGGAGAAGTTCTCGCTATCGACCTTCTCCAGGCAATGGTTGGAACTGCTCGCAGCATGCTAGTTCACTTCGTTCACCAAGGCACGGCCTACCTGCCAGAGTTGGATGCCTACGCCCGTCACCTCCAGCGACTGGGTTGGGCAAGCCTGGTCCACACTAATGTGGCGACCATTCCAAAAGCTGCACGGGTTATATGGTGGATGTGTGGGCGCGTGACTGCGCCGATGCAGGCAAAGTTTCCCGACGCGTTCCACGTCCATGAATACGCTTCGGCATCGGTCCCTCCGTTCGCATGGGCCAAGGACGTCGCCAAACGCTGGGCCCAGGCCACACCCCATCACCGGGTATTTCAAAGTCCCTGGGTCAGGGAACGACTCTGTTTTGCTGACGCATGTCCGTTTGACTACCGCGACATGGGCGTGCCAGACGATTTTTTTTCTCCGGGAGAACCCCATGCCACAAAGGAGTTTGACTTTGTCTACGCCGGTGACATGACGCGACTCACGGCCTTGGAGCACGCACTCGATGCCATTGAGGCGAGTGGCAAGTCACTGCTGCTGATCGGACAGGTACCGGCATCCTTGCAGACGCGTCTGCGAACGGGGCAGATGGTCACTACGGGCCGCATTCCCCAAAGCCAGGTTCCGGCACAACTGACACGCGCCAGGGTCGGCCTGAACCTGGTGCCCGCCCGCCCGCCCTTTTCGGAGCAGACATCCACCAAGTTGCTGGAGTATTGCGCGCTTGGATTGCCGGTGGCTTCGATCGACTACGCCTGGGCACGACGCTTTGAGCAGCAGACCGGAGCGCATTTTTACTGGCTTCCCAAGTCCTCGCACAGCGGGGATTGGCTACACGCACTGGGCATACCATTGGAACAATACCAGTTCGCAACCCCCGATGTACAGCACCTGCGATGGGGGCGTCAAGTGGAACCCATGTCGGTTTGGCGTCGCATAGAGGAGCGCCGATGAGTGGTGCGAAATTGTCGGTTTCGGCCGGTCTGGGCGTCGGGATTGCCTTTGCGCTTCAAGGGCTGTTTGCGATTGCGCTGCTGCGATTCTTTCCCGCCCAGGAGGTTGGCGTTTTCTCAGCCGTCAGCCAGATCGCATTTTTCTGGATGACGCTGGCACTGGCACAGGCACCGCTGCATTGGATGGTGAACGCAAGCGGTGCGTCTGGACACTCGCTACGCCAGGCTGTCATCGAGGCGGCACAGCGCTTTCTGCTGATTTTTCCAGTGATCGCACTGGCCCTGGTGTTTCTCGACCGCAGCAGCTATTGGGAAACCTTGTTGTGGGCCCTGATTCTGGGTGCGGGCCAAATCGGCTGGCAATGGGCCCAGTCTGCCCTGTTGCGCTACGGGACCGCGCAACACGTGTTTCTGAACCGCATTGTTCCCCCACTGATTGCCCTGCTGGGCTCCAGCGCGAGCGCTGCAATGCTCCACAAGTCCAGCAGCTTGGCACTGCTGCTGGCGGCTGCGGGTGGTTATTGGGTGGGTGCGCTGTGGCTTGTTCCCAGTCTGCTCAAGGCTGATTCGGTTGCAGTGCCTGAGGTTGCGCGACCCCAGGAAGACGACCGCAGCGTGGCACTGCGCTTTTGGCATACGTTCATGGATGCCTTGCCGATGCTGGTGCTTTTGCTGGTCTGGAAGGCATCGTATGGCGACGCAGATACCGGTTACCTGGGCGTATGCCTGCGCCTGCTCGGTTTTGCCCCCACGCTGGTATACACGGCATGGGCACAGGTCCAGCTTGCGCGCGGTCGCTCTGCGGCGGCGCAACCAATCCACGTCGCTCTCACGGGTATGCTGCTGGTGCTGGCGTTGGGCTGGGGCAGCGACGCCATGGCACGCTGGGGATGGATCCACGGCAGTTGGACAGCGCTGCGCTCCTACCTTGTCCCGATCATGCTATGGCAAGCGGCAGCCTGCGTTCTGGCCGCTACCAGCCATATGCCGTTTCACTCGTCCACGGCCTCCCACTTTTCCCGCATGGCCATCGCTTTCAACGTCGTGTTGACCTGCTTGATACTCCTGCCATGGACAGTAGGTGCCCATTGGAGCGCCGAGTTGCATCTATGGATCATTGCCGTTTACGCCGCGCTTGCTCTGTGTGGCATGGGCGCAATCAACTACCGGAACTTGCAGCGCAGCAACAACGCATAGGCTGCGCGCCTGCAACCATCCCAAGCTCCCTATTTCGGCAAGTCTTCGGCGGTGAGATCAAACGCCTTGGGGCAATGGCCCAGGTCGCGTTGCGCAGCGGTGCAGTCAAAAACCAGATCGGTATTCATGCGTGTGGCCATGCCAATCGAGCCATGCCGATACCTGGGAAGCAGCCGCAACAGTGAAACGGCAATCCTGAAACCGAGCAGCGGTATCGTCACAAACCGCACGGGCCTGTGGAGAGCGGCAAAAATCCTCGTCACCATGTTTTTATAGGTCAAGGTTTCGCCGCCAGCAATGTTGTAGGCACCGCAGGCGGCGGCGCTGGGCTGCAGCACGGCTAGCGCGGCCAGCGCCACATCGTTCGCGTGGATCGGCTGGCGCAAACCTTGTGCCGCCCCCAACAAAGGAAACCAGCCAAATCGCCGGATGAACCGCGCAATTTCTGAAACATTTTTGTCCACGCCCAACCCGTATACCAAGGTCGGGCGCAGTACCACCCATTCCACGCCGCGCTCGACTGCCCAATCACGCAATCGATCCTCGCCTTCTGCCAACTCCTGTGCGACCCGATGCTCGGACGGATCGGGAGAACCCTGCCCCGCCTGTTTGGTGAAACGACTTGTGGACGAAAGGGCAACAATGCGGCGCGCACCGTAGGACGCAAGCAGGTCAAAATGCTTGGGCAGGGTCCAGATCGGTGCCAGATAGATCCATTGGTTTATCTGCTCAGGCTGACCAGACTCCAGGGGACGCTGCTGCAAGGTTCGCCAGCGGATTCCCGTTGGTGGTGCGGTTTGGCGCTCGGTTCTGGAAAATGCAATGGCCGGTTGTCCCGCTTTGGACAGTTGGCGCAGCACACATCCACCAACCAGGCTGCTGGCACCCACGACTCCTAAGGGCGGCCTGTCATTCACTCCAGGCCTGCAAACGTGCAACGATGCGCTTGATCCAATAACCCGCAAACAGGGCGGAAAAACGCACCCATACCGCCGCCGCAACCAACCACATCAGAACGCCCGGGTACTGATGGCTGAAAAACTTGCGGTAGAAACGCACCATTCCCTTGTGCTTGTGCCATTCGACAAACAGAGGGCGGGCGCGACTGCTGTGCCCTTGGTAATGCAGCACCGGCGCATCCGGAACAAATAAAATCCGCCAGCCCTTTTGCCGAAAGCGCATGCACCAGTCCAGGTCTTCACAATGCAGAAAATAGGCATCGTCCCAGAGTCCGACATCCGTCACCGCATCGCGCCGCACCAGCATCAGTGCGCCCGATATGGCTTCCACCTCGATGGGTTCACTCGGAAGCGGCTGCTTATGCAAATAGAAATCAAAGAACAGCTTGGGCCACCACGCACTCAAGCGGTTCAGACCAAACGCGCGTACAAAGGAGCGCCACGGGGTTGGCACCGCGCGCCTGCCGCCGCCTTGCTCGCTGCCGTCGAGATTGGTGAGCAACCCGCCCACCATGCCGATCGACGCATCGCTATCGAGCACCTGAACCATGCGTCGCAACGAACCTGCTTCGACAATCGTATCCGGGTTGATGAATAAAAAATGGGGGCGCGTTGCGGCTTCAATGCCTTTGTTGCAGCCCGCTGCAAATCCCTGGTTTTCGGACAGGTAAATGACCTTGATTCGCGGCTCGGACTGAAACTGCGCAGCCAGTGCGGTCATGCTGGCGTCGGTCGAGTGGTTGTCCACCACGATCACTTCCTGGGCCTGCTGCAAGGCAACGGCGACGCATTCAAGCAGCAATTCACCTGCATTGTGGTTGACCACAATGACGGAGACCGGCTCCAGAAGTTCTGTCATAGAAGGCTGCACATTTGAGGGCAGT
>CAIPBW010000549.1 GCA_903863395.1 uncultured beta proteobacterium | reverse complement strand
TGGCCTGGCGCGGCACCAGCAGCGACGAGCCTGCACGTATCACCACCCGGCCCGCAATGGCGTTGACGCTGCGAAAATCGGCTTCGGTCATGCCCAGGCGTTTGGCTGCTTCGGCCGGGCTCATGGTGGTGGGGGCAACCCACACCGTCCAGCTTGCCATTCGCCCGCCGCCGTAGGACTCCAGGTTGGCCTGAAACACTTCGGCGTTGTCCCAGGGCAGCAGGATTTGCGGCGTGCCCGCAGCCATGATGACCGGGCGGTTGATCGACGGGTTGAGCGCCTTGAAGTCGTCCAGCGGCACCTCCGCCAGGCGTGCAGCCAGCGTGACATCAATGTCGCGGTGGAGGGTGACTGACTGGAAGTAGGGGTGGTTGTCAATCGCGGGCAGCACCGAGGCAAAAGCGTCGGGGTGGGCGACGATGTTTTTCACCGCCTGCAGCTTGGGCACGTACATGCGTGTTTCCATGGGCATGGTCAGGTAGGGGTAGCCGGTGGCTTGGCCCAGGCGTTGGTTCTTGGCAATGGCGCGGCCCACGCTGCCTTCGCCCCAGTTGTAGGCGGCCAGCGCCAGATGCCAGTCGCCAAACATGGCGTAGAGTTTTTGCAGGTAGTCCAGCGCGGCGCGGGTGGACGCCATCACGTCGCGCCGGTCGTCGCGAAAAGCGTTTTGCTTGAGTTCAAAAAACTTGCCGGTGGCGGGCATGAACTGCCACATGCCCGCGGCCTTGGCGCCAGACACCGCCTGCGGATTGAAGGCGCTTTCGATAAACGGCAGCAGCGCCAACTCGGTGGGCATGCCGCGCAGTTCAAGCTCTTCGACGATGTAGAACAGGTACTTGCGCGAGCGCTCGGTCATGCGCAGCAGGTAGTCCGGCCGCGTGGCATACCAGCGCTCGCGGTCACGCACCAGATCATTGTCCAGGTCGGGCATGGCGTAGCCACGGCGGATGCGGTCCCACAAGTCCACCGGCGGCGCCATCGGGACGACCGCGCGCGTGCCGCTTGCGCCCACCTCCATCGGCGTGAGCGCAACCTGGCTGCCGGTTTGCGCCACGCCCGCGCGTGCCGCTTGTGCGGGGTGGGCGGGGGTTGGTCGGCCAGTGGCGGCCATGCTGTCCTGCAGGGGTTGCGTTTCGCCGGAGCTTGGAGGCGGCAATGGGGTTGCGCACCCGGCCAACAACAAGGTGATGGCCAGAGTGGCTGCGTGCAATCGATTCATCGGAACTGGTTCTTCCATTCGCGCAGCGTGGCAAAGACGCCGTCGCGCTGTGCAGCCACCGGGTCGTGTTGCCGCACTGCGGCCGCCACGGCAGGCTCGGTGCTGCGCAAAAAGGGGTTGATGCGGCGCTCCTGGTCCATGCGCGCGGGCAGGGTGGGCTCACCCGCGCTGCGCCGTTGCTGGCAGTGCGCGTGGTAGTCGATCAGAGCGGCGTTGTCGGGCTCCACCGCCAGCGCAAAGCGCAGGTTGGAGAGCGTGTATTCGTGGGCGCAGCAGACGCGCGTGGCGTCGGGCAGTTGGGCCAGGCGCTGCAGCGAGTTGAGCATCTGCGCCGGGGTGCCTTCAAACACGCGCCCGCAGCCAGCGCTAAACAGCGTGTCGCCGCAAAACAGCAGCGGGCTGCCATCTTCGTCGGCGCAGTAGTAGGCCACGTGGCCTGCAGTGTGGCCGGGCACACTGAGCACCACAAAGTCCAGGCCCAGCAGGTTCAGGTGCTGCCCGTCAGTCACGCGCTGCGCGGGTTCGGGCAGCGCTTCGGTGGCGGGGCCATAGACCTGCGCGCCGGTGGCCTCGCGCAAAATATCGACTCCGCCGGTGTGATCGGCATGGTGGTGCGTGACTACAATGGCCTGCAGTTGCAGGTGGTTGGCCTGCAGGGCGTCGAGCACCGGCGCAGCGGCACCGGGGTCCACCACCACGCAGCGCTGCCCGTCGTGCAGCATCCAGATGTAGTTATCAGAAAAAGCGGGTAATGGAATCAACTTCATGAGTGGTCAGTTTAAGGGATTGCACGACTGGTTCCAGACACCGGCAGGTCTTTACCTGTTGCAGTGGCAACGCAACCAGTTGGATGCAGCCGTGGCCGACATCTTTGGCTACCATGCTTTGCAGTTGGGCGTGCCCGAGCTGCCAGCCCTGCGCAGCAACCGTATGCCGCACCGCTGGTTGGCCAACGACCACGCGGACAGGGCCGATGCACCGAGCGAGCAGCGCGCCGTGTTTCTGACCGACTTTACCGCCTTGCCCTTTCCCGAAGCGAGCCTGGACCTGGTGGTGCTGCCCCATACGCTGGAGCTCAGTGCCGACCCGCACGCCACGCTGCGCGAGGTGGAGCGCGTGCTTGTGCCCGAAGGGCGCGTGGTGATTTGCGGGCTCAACCCGGCCAGCTTGTGGGGTTTGCGCCAGCGGCGCGGCTACCTGTACCGCAAGCTCGGCATCGGGCGACTGTTTTTGCCCGAGCGTGGCGAATTCCTTGGTTATTGGCGTCTGCGCGACTGGCTGAAGCTGCTGAGCTTCGAGGTCGAGGTGGCGCAGTTTGGCTGCTACCGCCCGGCGGTGCGCACCGAGCATTGGTTGTGGCGCTTCCAGTGGATGGACAAGGTTGGCGCACGTTGGTGGCCGATCTTTGGTGCCAGTTATTTTTTGGTGGCGGTCAAGCGCGTGCGCGGGATGCGCCTGATGGAGCCCGGCTGGAAGACCGCGCCTGCGCGTGCTGCCGCTTCGGTGACAGTGGCCAACCGCAGCCACGGGCGCGATGCCGCGCAGCACGGGCATGATTTGCATTTGAACAGGACAAGCGATTGAACCAGGTCACGATTTACACCGATGGTGCCTGCAAGGGCAACCCCGGCCCGGGCGGCTGGGGCGTGTTGCTGCGCTCTCCCGATGGCTCTGAGAAGGAGTTGTTCGGCGGCGAGTTGGGCACCACCAACAACCGCATGGAAATGATGGCCGTGATTGAGGCCTTGCGCGCGCTCAAGCGTCCGTGCGCGGTGACGCTGCATCTGGACAGCCAGTATGTGCTCAAGGGCATTACCGAGTGGCTGGCCGGCTGGAAGGCCAAGGGCTGGAAGACCGCTGCCAAGCAGCCGGTCAAGAACGTAGACCTGTGGCAGCAACTCGACGCACTGGTGGCACAGGCCGGGCACCGCATCGACTGGTGCTGGGTCAAGGGCCACGCGGGCGATGCGGGCAACGAGCGCGCCGACGCGCTTGCCAACAGGGGTGTCGAGCAAGCGCTGGGGCAGAGGTAAAGCTGTGCAAAGTTGAACAGCGGGTGCGGCAAGTGTCGCGCAGGGTGAGTGGAGCAGGGGGCTGAACTGGTACATTGCGGGGTGCGCCCGGTGGCGCGGCTGCGGCCATGCACTTGAGGAAGTCTTCTAGTCCCATGAATATCTGTTTACGCATTTGCGTTCTTGCTCCCGTAGCGGCACTGAGCGCCTTGCTGGTGGCCTGCGGTGGCAAGGGCGAAGGCCCGGCAACGGCGGCATCGGCCCCAGCAGCAGCCGCAGCGGTTCCTGCAGTCAGCGCACCCCAGGGTACTGCCTCGGGCTCGCGCGGTGGCGGCCCGGTGTCGGTCACCACCGCCGTCGCCAAGCAGCGCGATTTCGACGTGTTGCTGGAGTCCATCGGCAGCGTCACGCCGCTGGCCAGCGTCGACGTCAAGCCGCAAATCAACAGCGTGGTTACCAGCGTGCGCGTGCAGGAGGGCCAGTTTGTACGCGCGGGCCAAGTGCTGCTGACGCTGGATGCGCGCCCGGACGAAACCAATGTGGCCAAGCTGCGCGCGCAACTGGCCCGCGACGAAGCCTTGCTCGCCGACGCACAGCGTCAACTGGCGCGCGCGCGTGACCTGCTGGCCAAGAACTTTGTCTCGCAAGGCGGGGTCGATACCAGCCAGACCCAGGTCGAAGCCCAACTTGCGGCCGTGGCGGCGGACCGTGCTGCGCTGGATGCGGCGTTGGTGTCGCTGAGTTACACCACGGTCAAGGCCCCCGGTGCCGGACGCCTGGGCGCGGTCAACGTGTACCCCGGCACTTCGGTCCAGGCCAACCAGACCACCCTTCTGACCATCACCCAGTTGGACCCGATCAACGTCAGCTTCAACCTGCCCCAGCGCAATCTGGGTGTGGCCTTGCAAGGCCTGAAGTCGGGCGGCGCGTCTGTCCAGGCACGGCTGCCCGACGACAAGACCGCCGTGAGCGGCAAGCTGCTGTTTGTGGACAACACAGTGGATGCCGCCACCGGCACGGTCAAGGTGCGCGCCCGCTTTGCCAACCGCGACGCCAAGCTCTGGCCGGGCGCGTTTGTCAAGGTGTCGTTTGTGGCCGACACGCTCAAGGGCGCGGTGGTGATTCCCACGTCGGCCGTGATCCAGAGCACGCGCGGTGCCATCGTGTACCTGGCCGACCAGGGCAAGGCGGTGCTCAAGCCGGTGACGGTGCTGGCAACGCAGGGTGAAGAAGTGGCCGTGACCGGCGTGGCCGCAGGCGACAAGGTGGTGCTGGAGGGCCGGCAAAACCTGCGCCCGGACGTGGCGCTGGTGGAGCGTGCTCCGCAGGCCAAGGCTGGTGCCCGGCCTGCTTCGGCTCCTGCATCATGAATCTGTCCGAACTGTTCATTCGCCGTCCGGTGATGACGGTGCTGCTCAATGCAGCCATCGTGCTGGCCGGGGTGATTGGCTACCGCAGCATTCCGGTGGCGGCGCTGCCCAGTTACGACACGCCGGTGATCAACGTCTCGGCGTCGTTTCCGGGGGCCAACCCCGAGACCATGGCGACCTCGGTGGCGCTGCCGCTGGAAAAGCAGTTTCAGACCATTCCCGGGCTGGCGCTGATCAGTTCCACCAGCACGCTGGGCTCGACCTCGCTGACGCTGGAGTTTGACCAGGGCCGCAACGTCGATGGCGCGGCGCTCGACGTGCAGGCCGCGCTGCTGCGCGCGCAACGCTCGCTGCCGCAGGACATGACGCAGATGCCGGCCTACCGCAAGGTCAACCCGGCTGACGCACCCATTTTGCTGGTGGCGCTGACATCACCGTCGCTGCCACCTTCGGAGTTGCAGGACTTTGCCGAGCACCTGATTTCGCCCACCCTCTCCACCATTGACGGCGTGGCGCAAGTCAACGTGTTTGGCTCCAAGCGCTACGCGGTTCGGGTGCGCGTGCTGCCCGACGCACTGGCGGCACGCAATATCAGCCTGGACGAACTCTCGGCGGCGCTGCGCCTGTCCAACGTCAACACGCCAGTGGGCACGCTCGAAGGCGACCGCCAGATGCTGATGCTGCAAGCCAACAAGCAGTTGCGCAACGCGGCCGAGTTTGCCGACATCGTGGTTGCCAGCCGCAACGGCAACACGGTGCGGCTGCGCGATATTGCCAACGTGGAAGACAGCGTGGAGACACTGCGCTCCTACGCCAACCTCAATGGCGAGCCGTCCATCACGCTGGCGGTGCTGCGCCAGCCCGGAGCCAACACCGTGCGTGTGGTGGACGCAGTCAACGCGGTGCTGCCCACGCTCAAGGAGCAGATGCCGCAGTCGGTACGCATGACGGCGGTGAACGACCGCTCGGTGTCGGTGCGCGAGTCGCTCGCCGACGTGTCGCTCACGCTGTTGGGAACGATTGCGCTGGTGATTCTGGTGATCTTCCTGTTCCTGCGCCACTTTGTGGCCACGGTGATTCCCATGCTGTCGCTGCCGGTGTCGCTGGTGGGCGCGCTGGCACTGCTGTGGGGCCTGAAGTACAGCCTGGACAACGTCTCGCTGCTCGGGCTCACACTGGCCGTGGGGCTGGTGGTGGATGACGCCATCGTGATGCTGGAAAACATCATGCGCCACGTCGAGAAAGGCGAGTCGTCGTTCAACGCGGCGCTGCGGGGTTCGCGCGAAGTGGGCTTTACCATCATCTCGATTTCGACCTCGCTGATCGCGGTGTTTATCCCGATCTTTTTCATGCCCGGGGTGATCGGTCTTTTGTTTCACGAATTTGCCGTGGTGGTCGGGCTGGCGATTGTGGTGTCGGCCTTTGTTTCGCTCACCCTCGTGCCGATGCTGGCGAGCCGTTTCTTGAGCGACCATTCGCACGACGCCCATCCACCCTACCTGGTGCGTTTGTTTGAGAAGGCGTTCAACGTGGTGCTGGCTGCCTATGCGCGCACGCTCGACTTTGCGCTGGCGCACCGCTTGTCGGTGCTGCTGGTGGCGGCGCTCACACTGGCAGGCACGGTGTGGCTGTTCAACGCCATCCCCAAGGGTTTCTTCCCGGAAGAGGACATCGGCCAGATCACGGTCACGACCGAGGCGGCCGAGGACGTGTCTTTTTCCGAAATGGTGCGACTGCAAGACCGCGTTGCAGCGGTGATGCGTGCCGACCCCAACGTGTATTCGGTCAGCTCGTTCAACGGCGGTAGCGGGGCGCAGAACACCGGGCGCATGTTCATTGCACTAAAACCCCACGGCCAGCGCCAGGCCATGAAGCAGGTGGTCGAGGGCCTGCGCAAGAAGTTGCGCGAGGTCAGCGGCATCAGCGTCTTCATGCGCCCGATCCAGAACCTGCAACTCGGTGGCCGCTCCAGCAAGGCGCAGTACCAGTTCATCCTCAAGAGTGTGCGTGCCGACGAGCTCAACGAGTGGGCGGTCAAGATGCAGGACCGGCTGCGCGGCAACCCGTTATTTCGCGATGTCACCAGCGACGCGCAATTGCGTGGCTTGCAGGCCCAGTTGCGCATTGACCGCGACCGCGCCAACGCACTGGGCGTGTCGATTGACGCAATTCGCACCGCGCTCTTCAGCGCCTTTGGCGAGCGCCAGGTGTCCACCATCTACCTGCCCACCGACAGCTACCAGGTGATTCTGGAAGTGGCAGCGCAAGCCAAGATGGACGAGAGTGCTGTGGGCGGCATCTACGTGCGCGCCTCCAGCGGGGCCCTGGTTCCAATGTCGGCCTTCACCCGGGTGGAGCGCTCGGTGGGGCCAACCTCGATCAACCACGTGGGCCAACTGCAGGCGGTCACGGTCTCGTTCAACCTCGCGCCCGGCGCGGCGCTGGGCGACGCTACCGGCTACATCGAAGAGGTGCGCGACTCGCTGGCGCTGCCGGCTTCCATCATTACCAGCTATGGCGGCGACGCAGCCGTGTTCAAGACATCGCAGGGCAACCAGATGGTGCTGATCATCTCGGCGCTGCTGGTGATTTACGTTTTGCTGGGCGTGCTCTACGAGAGCTACATCCACCCGCTGACCATTCTCGCTGGGCTGCCCTCGGCGGCGGTGGGGGCGCTGGCAACGCTGATGCTGTTTGGCCAGGACCTGACCGTGATAGCCATGATCGGGATTCTGCTGCTGATCGGGATCGTCAAGAAGAACGCCATCATGATGATCGACTTTGCGCTGGACGCACAGCGCCACCACGGCATGACACCCGCGCAGGCGATCCGCGAAGCCTGCGTGCTGCGCTTTCGCCCGATCATGATGACGACGCTGGCCGCCCTGATGGGTGCCCTGCCGATTGCCCTGGGCCTGGGCTCAGGCGCAGAGCTGCGCCAACCCCTGGGCCTGGCAGTGGTTGGCGGCCTGGTGTTCTCTCAAGCCGTGACGCTCTACATCACACCCGTCATCTACCTGGCACTAGACCGCTTCAGCGGCAAGGGCCCGGTGACGCAGGCGGAAACGGCGGACTGATTCCATCCATCAGGACAGTCCAAATTGGCATTCGACCCCACGGCCTGAACTCCTTGCGAAGTTGAGTGGCCGTCATTGCGAGCGCAGCGTGGCAATCCATGCAGGCACAAAGTCATGGATCGCCACGGCCTGACGGCCACGCGATGACGAAGGGGGGCAGCCTCGCGATGACGAGGTGAGTGCATGGCCTCGCGATGACCGAGGGCTGCTTCGCGATGACGAAGGGGGTGGGATTGGGGTGGCCGGTGTTCTGGTCAGAGCATCATCACTTCGACCAAGTCGCCCACGGCGACATTGCCTTGGGCGTGGGATAGCACCAGCAGGCCGTTGGCTTGGGCCATCGAGCGCAGCACGCCCGAGCCCTGGTTGCCGGTGGTGCGTACCTGCAAGCT
>CAIPBW010000548.1 GCA_903863395.1 uncultured beta proteobacterium | reverse complement strand
GCGCGGTCGCCGCGTGCGATCAGGGCCTTGCCGTCCACCAGCTTGACGTTGTCGTCGGATAGCGCCTGGATAAAGCGCACCGTGTTTTCATCGGCGTGCGCAACCGAGGCGCGCAGCGCCTCGATGCGCGTTGCGCCCTCCCCGCTTGCAATGCTCTTTGCTTCGTCAGCCGTTAGCGCGTGAACGTGGGCGGCGGCGAAGGTGAGTGCAATGCAACGCAGGAGGCGCAACATGGATAGTTACTTCTTCACAGGCTCGTCAGGCTTGGACGCATTGCCTTCGATGAACGGAGACCAGGGCTTGGCCTTGACCGGGCCGGGCGTCTTCCACACCACGTTGAACTGACCATCGGCCTTGACTTCGCCAATGAACACCGACTTGTGCAAGTGGTGGTTCTTTTCATCCATCTTGCTGGTGATGCCGCTGGGTGCCTTGAAGGTCTGGCCGGCCATGGCGGCAATCACCTTGTCCACGTCGGTGGACTTGGCTTTTTCAACCGCTTGCTTCCACATGTTGATGCCGATGTAGGTGGCTTCCATCGGGTCGTTGGTGAGCGGCTTGTCCTTGTGGCCGGCAATGCCCTTGGCCTTGGCGTAGTCGCTCCACTTCTTGATGAACGCGGTGTTGTCCGGGTTCTTGATGCTCATGAAGTAGTTCCAGGCGGCCAGGTGGCCCACCAGCGGCTTGGTGTCCACGCCGCGCAGTTCTTCTTCACCCACCGAGAACGCCACCACCGGCACGTCCTTGGCCTTGAGACCGGCGTTGCCGAGCTCTTTGTAGAACGGCACGTTGGAGTCACCATTGATGGTGGACACCACAGCGGTCTTGCCACCGGCGGCAAACTTCTTCACGTCAGCCACGATGGTCTGGTAATCGGAGTGGCCAAACGGGGTGTACTTTTCGTCAATGTCGGTGTCCTTCACGCCCTTGCTGTGCAGGTAGGCGCGCAGAATCTTGTTGGTGGTGCGGGGATAGACATAGTCGGTACCCAGCAGCACCCAGCGCTTGGCACCGCCGCCGTCTGCGCTCATCAGGTAGTCCACTGCGGGAATGGCTTGCTGGTTGGGCGCGGCACCGGTGTAGAACACGTTCTTGGAAAGCTCTTCACCTTCGTACTGAACCGGGTAGAACAGCAGGCCGTTGAGTTCTTCCACCACCGGCAGCACCGACTTGCGCGACACCGATGTCCAGCAACCAAAGATCACCGCGACCTTGTCCTGCGTGAGCAGTTGCTTGGTCTTCTCGGCAAACAGCGGCCAGTTGGAGGCGGGGTCCACCACCACGGGTTCGAGCTTCTTGCCCAGCACGCCGCCCTTGGCGTTGATTTCATCAATGGCCATCAGCACGGTGTCCTTGAGCACTGTTTCCGAGATAGCCATGGTGCCCGAGAGGCTGTGCAACACACCTACCTTGATGGTGTCTGCAGCGAGCACCTGCGAGGTGAAAGTCAGTGCGCCCGTGGCGATAGCAGCGGCGATGGCAATGGCCTTGAGAGGTCCTCGACGATTCATCTTCATTCTCCAATAAGTGGGGTTAACGGGGTTGGCAGTTCGGAATCAAACGGCTGCATGGTGCTGAGCAAACACCGTGCCAAGGCCCAAACCTGCGGCGTGCGCTTCTATTTGCAATAATGGCTGTGCCCTAGGGACGCAGGCCGCACTTGGATGGGCACAAATGTTGCGTCCACGGCCTGTATGCACCAATAACGCCAGAGCGATTCACCAAAATGGAACTCACACCCCGCGAGAAAGACAAGCTGCTGATCTTCACCGCAGCACTACTAGCCGAACGCCGCAAGGCGCGCGGCCTCTTGCTCAACTACCCCGAGGCCGTGGCGCTGATCAGTGCCGCAGTCATGGAAGGTGCGCGCGATGGCAAGACCGTGGCACAACTCATGAGCGAAGGCCGCACCGTGCTCACGCGCGCCGACGTAATGGAAGGCATTGCCGAGATGATCAGCGACATCCAGGTAGAAGCCACTTTTCCCGATGGCACCAAATTGGTGACCGTGCACCAACCCATCACCTGAAACCTTGCGGGACAGACCGCAGCTACACGAAGTGAGCAAGCTCTGTCCCCAACACTTTAGAAGTGGGACAGACCGCAGCTACACGCAGTGAGCAAGCTAAAAGGATGACCAGCATGATCCCCGGAGAACTTTTTACTGACGGCCCCGACCACGTGCTCAATGCCGGGCGGCGCGCCATCACCTTGGTGGTGCGCAACACAGCCGAGCGTCCGATTCAGGTGGGCTCGCACTACCACTTTGCCGAAACCAACGCCGCGCTGGACTTTGACCGCGCTGCCGCGCAAGGCATGCGGCTCAACATTGCGTCGGGCTCGGCCGTGCGCTTTGAGCCCGGCCAACAACGCACCGTGGAGCTGGTGGACCTGTCTGGCGCGCGCGCGGTGTACGGTTTTCGGGGACTTACCAACGCAGCGCTCGACAGCAGCGCGCAGAAAGCATAGCCATGGCAACCATTGGACGGCGTGCATACGCAGAAATTTTTGGCCCCACCGTAGGCGACCGCGTGCGCCTGGGCGACACCACGCTGCTGATTGAAGTGGAGCAGGACTACACCCTGCGCGCAGGCAGCTACGGCGAAGAGGTCAAGTTTGGCGGCGGCAAGACCATCCGCGACGGCATGGCGCAAAGCCAGCGCACGCGCGACGGCACCGGCACTGGCCCCCAAGCCGGTGGCGCGGTGGACTGCGTGATGACCAATGCGCTGATCCTGGACCACTGGGGCATCGTCAAGGCCGACATCGGCATCAAGGACGGGCGCATTGCCGCCATCGGCAAGGCCGGCAACCCCGACACCCAACCGGGCGTGGACATCATCATCGGCCCCGGCACCGAGATCATCAGTTGCGAAGGCAACATCGTCACCGCTGGTGGCATTGACTGCCACATCCACTTCATCTGCCCGCAGCAGATTGAAGAGGCGCTGTGCAGCGGCGTGACCACCATGATGGGCGGCGGCACGGGCCCGGCCACCGGCACCTTTGCCACCACCTGCACGCCCGGTGCCTGGAACATCGAGCGCATGCTGCAGGCGGCAGACGCCTTCCCCATGAACCTGGGCTTTTTGGGCAAGGGCAACGCCAGCCTGCCCGCCGCGCTGCACGAGCAGGTGCAGGCCGGTGCCATTGGCCTCAAGTTGCACGAAGACTGGGGCACCACGCCCGCAGCCATCAGCAACTGCCTGGACGTGGCCGACGCAACCGACGTGCAGGTGGCCATCCACTCCGACACGCTCAACGAATCGGGCTTTGTGGAAAACACCATTGCCGCCACCAAGGGGCGCGGCCTGTGCGCGTTCCACACCGAAGGCGCGGGCGGCGGCCACGCGCCCGACATCCTGCGCGTGGTGGGGCAAGCCAACTTTTTGCCCAGCTCCACCAACCCCACCATGCCCTACACCGTGAACACGCTCGACGAGCACGTGGACATGCTGATGGTGTGCCACCACCTCGACGCCGGCATTGCCGAAGACCTGGCCTTTGCCGAGAGCCGCATCCGCAAGGAAACCATCGCCGCCGAAGACATGCTGCACGACATGGGCGCCATCAGCATGATGAGCAGCGACAGCCAGGCCATGGGCCGCGTGGGCGAAGTCATCATCCGCACCTGGCAGACCGCGCACAAGATGAAGCTGCAGCGCGGCAGCCTGCCCGAAGACAACGCGCGCAACGACAACTTCCGCGCCAAGCGCTACGTGGCCAAGTACACCATCAACCCGGCCATTGCGCACGGCATCAGCCACGAGGTGGGCAGCATCGAAGCGGGCAAGTGGGCCGACCTGGTGGTGTGGAAGCCCGCCTTCTTTGGCGTCAAGCCCGCGCTGGTGCTCAAGGGCGGCTTTATTGCCCTGGCCGCCATGGGCGACCCCAACGCCTCCATCCCGACCCCGCAGCCGGTGCATTACCGGCCCATGTTTGGTGCCTTCGGCGGCGCACTGGCGCGCGGCTCGCTCACCTTTGTCTCGCAAGCCGGCCTGCAAGCCGGTGTGGCCCAGCGGTTTGGTCTGGCCAAGACGGTAAGCGCCGTAAAAAACATCCGCGCCGTGCGCAAGCAGCACATGGTTCACAACAGCTACCTGCCCACCATGGAGATCGACGCCCACACCTACAGCGTGCGCGCCGACGGCCAACTCCTAACCTGCGACCCCGCCCAAACCCTGCCCCTGACGCAGCGCTACTTCCTGTTCTAGCGCGATGGTGTCAGGGGGCACTGGGAGCCAGCCTGCTGGCGATGGTTTGCCCATCGTCACTGCGAACGTTTCCTTCGTCATTGCGAACGAAGTGAAGCAATCCATGCAGGCACAAAGTCATGGATCGCCACGGCCTGACGGCCTCGCGATGACGCGTATTGGGGTCGGATTCCAATTCAGGGAAGTCACCGCCCAAGGACAGAAATTTGCCTGCCTGGCTAAAGAAGGTTTGGCTCGATC
>CAIPBW010000547.1 GCA_903863395.1 uncultured beta proteobacterium | reverse complement strand
GCTCGAACTCGGCACGGTAGGCAACGTAATACAGGGTTGGAATGACGACCAGGGTCAGGACGGTGGAGACGAAGATGCCGAAGATCAGCGAGATCGCCAGGCCGTTGAAGATCGGGTCGTCCAGGATGAAGAAGGCACCGAGCATGGCCGCCAGGCCGGTGAGCATGATGGGCTGCGCGCGGGTGATGGCCGAGTGCACGATGGCACGCTTGAACGGCACGCCCTCACGCACCTGCAGGTTGATGAAGTCCACCAGCAGGATCGAGTTGCGCACGATGATGCCCGCCAGCGCGATCATGCCGATCATGCTGGTGGCGGTGTACTGCGCGCCCAGCAGCGCATGGCCGGGCATGACGCCGATGATGGTCAGCGGAATGGGGGCCATGATGATCAGCGGAATCAGGTACGAGCCAAACTGCGCCACCACCAGCAGGTAGATCAGGATCAGGCCGACCGCATAGGCCGCGCCCATGTCGCGGAAAGTCTCGTAGGTGATTTGCCACTCGCCGTCCCACTTGATGGCGTAGTCGCGCATGCCGTCGTCGGGTTGGCGAATGAAGTATTCCACCATCGGCCCGCCACCGGGAGTTTCTATTTTTGCAATGTCGCCACGCATCTGGAACATGCCGTAGAGCGGGCTGTCGAGCTTGCCCGCCATGTCGCCCACGACAAAGTTCACCGGCAGCAAGTCCTTGTGGTACACGGGCTGCTCGCGCAGCGTGTCGCTGATGGTCACCAGTTCGCTGATGCGCACCAGCTTGCCCGACATGCCGCGCACGCTGAGCTTGAGCAAGGCGTCAAGGTCGCCCTGGCTTCCCTGGGGCAGTTGCAGCATCACCGGCGTGGCGTACTTGCTGGCGTCGTGCAGGTAGGTTGCGGCTTCGCCCGAGAGTCCGGCGCGCAACGTGGTCACAATGGCTTGCTGTGGCACGCCCAGCATGGCGGCCTTGCGCCGATCCACCAGCAGCAGCTTGCGCGGGGCGGCGGCAATGCTGCTGTCGTCCACGTCCACCACGCCCGGGGTTTTCTCCAACACGGCGCGCACTGCCTTGGCTACGCTTTGGCGGCCAGCGGCCTGCGGGCCATAAATCTCGGCCACCAGCGGCGAGAGCACGGGCGGGCCCGGCGGCACTTCAACCACCTTGACATTGGCACCCATTGGCGCGCCGATCTTCTGCAGTTGCGCACGTACCCGCGTGGCAATGGCGTGGCTTTGTTCGCTGCGGTGGTGCTTGTCCACCAGGTTGACCTGGATGTCGCCCACATCGCCACCGGCGCGCAGGTAGTACTGGCGCACCAACCCGTTGAAGTTGATCGGCGCAGCGGTTCCGGCATAGGCCTGGTAGTGCGTGACTTCGGGCAACGTAGCCAGGTGTTCGCCCAGCGCGTGCAATACCGCCGCCGTTTTTTCTACCGGCGTGCCCGCAGGCATGTCCACCACCACCTGGAACTCGGACTTGTTGTCAAACGGCAGCATCTTGAGCAGCACCAAGCCGGTGGCGGGCAGCGCGACCGAAATCACGATCAGCACCAGCACGCCCAGACCCAGAAAGCCCCGGTTGCGACGGCCACTGTGGTCGTCGAGCAAGGGCTTGAAGACACGCTGGAACAGCGGCCCCAGGCGCGCGCTCAGGCCATGCGGCTGCGCTTCGCCATGCGCGTGGCTGGCGGGCAGCGCCTTCATCCACAGGCGCGCCAGCCAGGGCGTCACCATGAAGGCAATCGCCAGTGACAGCAGCATGCCCATGCTGGCGTTGATCGGAATCGGGCTC